>JAFNFZ010000254.1:4484-5839 GCA_017885485.1 Chloroflexota bacterium | reverse complement strand
CGCATATTGATCTCTCTCTTCGGGACCAGCCTCGCCCTACGCCGAGTGATCCTCCAACTTGATCACCAGAGACTCAGGGGACTGGGCTTTCAGAAGGTCGGCGGTTTCCGGATGGCAGGTGAACACGATCACCTGGTTGTCATTGGCCAGCTCGGCAATGGCGCCGGCGGCCTCGCTGGCGCGCTCAGGATCAAAATTAACGAGAATATCGTCCATAACCACAGGCAGACTCTCCGAGCGACGCGAGAATTCCTTGACCAGGCCGAAACGAAGCGCCAGATACAGTTGCTCAGCCGTGCCGCGGCTGAGTTCCGTGAGGGCTTTGCGCCGACCCGACCTGTCCTCAAGCTGAATCTGGGTTTCTCCCGGAGGGGAAATGAGACGGGGATATCGGTCCCTGGTTATCATCGAGAAGAAGTACTGTCCCTGCTGCACCACGGCAGGTTTGCGTTCGCGCTCGTACCTGGCCCGCGCCTCGCGCAGCAGAGTCTGACCGATAGTCAGCGCTACCCATTGACGGGCTCTGACCTGCAGTTTCTCCTGAAGAACGCCCAGGTTCAGCCTCAGGCTTGACGCCTCTTCGGTCCTTTCGAGGTCGTCAATCTGCTGCCCGATTCTGCTGGCCTTGTCCTTTGCCTCGTCGATCTCGGCCTCAATGGCCTGCAGCTCTTCCTCGGCCTGGCTTCTTCTCTCGCGGAGCTGGCCTGGATCGGCGGCCTCCAGCTCGCTCATGAATGCCTCGAGTGCCTCTCTTCGTCCCGCTATCTGCTCAAGAGCTCTGGTGGACCGCTGAATGACAGCCTTCAGGTCTCCTATCTCGGCTAACATCCTCTCCCGTTCGCGAAACGCCTGTTCTCCATCAGCACCACCCTCGCTCAGCAACTGATCAAGGTCTTTCTCAGCGGACCTCAGCGCTTCCTGAAACGCGTCACGCTCGCCAGTCTTCTCTGCCATCGCCCGCTGGAGTTGCTCCAGACGCTCATGCTCACTCTGTGCCACCTTGAATCTGTCGATCAGCCTGTCAACCACCGCCGGGAACTGGGACCTTTCCTGGGCGAGGTCGCCGATGGCTTCAAGCACAGCGTTGGCGGCATCCTCATATTCCTTCAGGGAGTCACTGATGGCGACCAGGCGTTCGCGGGTACGGACGATATTACCCACCCTCTCACGAGCGCTCTCGACCCTTGACAGCAATTCCAGTGCCGTCGCTGGAAGGCAGGAAGCATCAAGCCCAGCTCTCTGCAGCCAGGCAGCCCACTCTTCCTCCGCCTGACCCAAATCCTCCTCGGCTTGGCCTTTTGCTCTCTGGGCATTCTCGAGGACCCGTTCCGTCTGAACCAATGGTTCGCGGGCCT
>JAFNFZ010000254.1:0-4473 GCA_017885485.1 Chloroflexota bacterium | reverse complement strand
CCTGCAGCCGCAGAGATACGCGCCCCAGGTAATAGAGAACAAGCCATCCCAAAATGGGCACCAGCAGTAGCAGAACGGTGACGACAAGCGGCAAGCGAAGCGTCTCCGCACCCGATGACAACCGGCGCTCCATCCTGAAGGCATGGGCTTTCTTGTCGTCTCTGCGTTCGATCAAGCCATCTTTCTCCTGGAGGCGGGTGCGGTAGTCAGCCAGGCCAGCGAGCAGGGATCTGGCAAACCGCAACCGGGTTTCCAGAGACGCCTTTTCACGATCACGCGGCTCAGGGATGCTCTTCAGATTGTCTTCCTGATGCCGGAGTTCGCGTCTGCCGTCCTCCAGCCTCTCGGAGGCTTGCCTGGCAGCCAGCGTGGCATCGCGCAGCTTCTGCTGTCTCTCGGCCAGGGCAGCACCATACTCCCGGACCGCATCCCGGGCCGCGATCGAGGTGTCGGCAGCCAGAACCCGCTGTTCGTCCCAACCAGGGCCCAAATCGGAAAGGCTATGGTTCAATTCCTCGATCTGTCCCTTCAGTTCCGCCTCCCGCTTGGGCAGATCCTCCCTGGCCGATACGTACTTCGCCAGGCCACGTTCCAGGCTGACCACCTCCGGACCTCGCTCCAATAGCCCCCGGTCCACGTTGATGTCACTCAGTTCCTTTTGTTGACCGCCCAGGTCGGCCTGGGCACGCCTCACATTCTCCTTCTCAGACCGCGACCGCCCCAGGATCACTTCCAGACGGGTAAGGCCATCAGTCGGGAAACGCTCTATTGTGGGCAGCCCAGACAGCTTCTCCTTCGCTCCCTGCACTTCCATCCAGGGTTCCCAGGCCCTGAGCAGATTATCGCAGTGATCCAGGGCGACCCTCTTCTCTGCACGTGCTTTCCGCAGATTCCCCAGACGGTCCTCAAGAGACCGCAGTTCATTGCCCAGGTCACTGTACCTGGCAGCCTGGTCGCCGATCTCCTGCAACTGGTGCCTTATCTGCGCACACTCATTGAGCAGTATCGTGATCTGTTTCGACGATGCCCGGTCAGTGGTGAACAGCTCACCGCGCATCCTCTCCAGCCTGGCTTCGATCTCACTTATGGAGAGACGCCCCGCGCCCAGCCCTGCGCTGTAGATCCGCGCGCTGACCTCATCACTGGCCAGTGTCTGGAAGGCCTGCAGCTCGGTGAGGCCAAAAGCGAATACGTTTCTAAACAGCTCTCTGGAGGCATGGCCCAGCAGTGCTTCCAGCTCAGAGACCCCGCCAACAGACCCATCCGGCATCATCACGCGTACCGCACCGCCCCGTGGCCCGGGAGAGCGTTCCACAGTATACCTCTCACCCTGCCTGTCAACGAGGGTGATCAGGCCACCATGTCTTCCTCCGGCAGTCGGCAGATAGGGATTCTCACTGCTCCTCCCATCCGAGAAGCCAAATAGAACAGCCCGAATGAACGAGAGCAGCGTGGTCTTGCCGGACTCGTTGGGGCCAACCACAACAGAGAGGTTCTTCGAAAAGCCCTCCCCATCCACCTCACCAGGCAGATCGCAGTTGCTGAAAATACCGTAGCCGTTGATGTGGATACGTGCCAGGTACATCAGAGGTCAGTCCTGCTCCTCAAGTATCAAATCCAGACACTGGCTCTCCGCCTGCTCGCGGCAGCGCTGGAGTTCTTCATCACTCAATGGCTGAAGAAACAGACGTCCCAGGCGCGAATCAAACAGTTTCGCTATCTCGCTCCTGATCCGGGACACCGTCTCCGGCTGGTTCCGACTGTCTGCGACAATTCTGAGGAATTCGCCCACGAAATCCTGGCCCAGGCGCAGGGTCTCGATATCCACCGGACCGCGTGTCCTGGCCTCAACCCGCTCTACCCAGACAAAGGGATCCGCTGCGCACTCAGTCTGCCTGAGCTGTTCAACAAGATCCACCAGAAAGCCAGGCCTGTTCAAGCTGTAGTGTGCTGTCCCCACTCCTTGGAAATTGAGTCGGCAGACCGCAGGGCGCCCCTGGGATGCCTCCCGCACGGAGCTGCACAGGTCACGAGCTGCCGAAATGACAGCTTCATCGTTACCCAGCCCGGCAATATCCACCGTCTCGTTTGACCAGCGCACGGCATCCACAGGCGTGAACCGGGCGGAACAGCCGCCGCTGGCATTGACCTCAACCAGATAGCAGCCACGCGGCCCGGCTTCTGCCGGATGCCGCCCCTGAGGATTGCCCGCATACACCGCCGTCGGCTTCTCAGGGGACAGCATTCTATGGGCGTGGACATGGCCCAGAGCCCAGTAGTCCATCCCTGCGCCGATCAGATCATCCAGGCTGCAGGGCGCATACGGCTCGTGCCCTGTGTCCTGGCCCACGTTGCAGTGGAGCAGTCCAATGGCGAACGGCGAACTTGCCTCCCGGTGGAAGTCCCTGGCCAGGTTCTGTCTCACGTCCTGAGTGGGATAGCTTATGCCGTAGATGTCAGCGATCACGTTGTCTCCCTGGCGCACTGAAACGCGAGAGACCCCCTCGCCTCCGAACACATGGACCTCCTTCGGCCAATGAATGGTGGCGATCCGGCTGCTGAGAGGGTCATGGTTCCCGTGAACAACAAAGGTGCTGATGCCGGCCTGGCTCAAACGGGCCAGGCCATCCCTGAAGCGCAACTGGGCCCTGAGACTGCGATCCCTGGCATCATACACATCGCCTGCCACCAGCAGGAAGGCCACCTTCTGCTGCAGGCACAGTTCGACTGTGTTATCGAATGCCTGCAGGGTGGCATCACGCAGTCGCGCGGCGATCTGTTCATCAACCTCGCTTATGCCGCCAAAAGGGGTATCCAGATGTAGATCGGCCGTGTGGACGAACTTGAAAGGCTCCATTGCCGTCACCCCATGCAGCCAGACCGCGTTTCCTTCAGGTTCGGTCCGGCAGTCACCAGCCCCAGATCTCGGCAGTCGAGCCGACGGGCCAGCATGAGATCGGAACGCCTCCGCGACGATAGCACATTAGTACTTGTTTGTAAACAGGCTTTTCCCTTCGCGGCGACCAGGTAAATCCTCTGTGAACAACGGTGTGGCACTCAGCTCAGCTCGTGAACCTTCCCCGCCTGCACAAACAGGAGTCGCAGCGCGATCTCCCCCCGGTCAAGCGGGAGCATGTGCGATAGAGCCTCACGGTAGAGGGCCATCTGCGGGCGGTATCGTTCAGCTATGGCCGCCAGGTCAGCGTGTTCAGCCACCTCGTCGCTCTTGAAGTCGTATATGGTTGCCGTCACCGGCCTCCCCTCATCATCACGCACGACAACCACGCGGTCAAATTTGCCCGATACCCAGCGATCGTCGAGCACTATCTCAAACCCCTTCTCCCGCCACGGGGACGACTCTCCCCTCGCCCTTGAGAGCGCTCGGCGGATCTCTGGAAGAGCAATGGCCCGGCGGAACCGCTCCGCAGCCTTCTCCCTCAGCTCTTCCCGCACCGTTGTAGCCAGCCTCCACTGCCGCGCCAGCTCATCAGCATCCACCTCGCCAATCCACGATATCCTCTCAAAGAGTTCATGTATGGCCGTGCCCAGATCAAGGCTGTCCTTCGCTTCCGTCGCAAACAGCCAGTCGGCCCTCTGCTCGATCTCGACTCTCTGCGACGGCTGCACGTGAACCAGGCGCCGGCGCTGCGAAGGACGCCGGCGGAAGTCCGCCGTCAAATCCGCGGGTGCAGCAGCAGGCAGGCGTTCCTCCGGCTCAGGAGCCCGACGATACCACTGCGGGTCGCCCTTCTCATAGAGGCAGGCGAAATCCTCCCCGCCGATGGTGACCGACCTCCCGTCGATTGGCCTTGGGTCACCGGCAAGCTGCTGCTTCACAAAAGCGGCCGGACTGAGCAGGCTGGAAGTCTTCCCCGGAAAGGCTGTTATTATGTAAAGTCCCTTCTTGGCCCGGGTCAGCGCCACGTAGAGCAGGCACAGGGCATCGTAGGCCACCTTCTCATCTTCAAGCGCCAACTGCCCCTCCAGTACCGCGTCGTTCTCGGCCACCTTCCGCCGCGGCATCTCCAGCACCCACGCCGGCTTCTCCGTCACGGGATCGCGAGACAGGACGAACCCGGGCTGGCCGGCTCCGGCCATGTTGCCCGTCTGCAGATCGGGCAGTATCACAACATCGAACCCCAGCCCCTTGGACTGGTGTATGGTCATCACCCGCACGGCGTCATCGGTAGCCACATCATGTATCTGGTAGTTGTCGATAGAGCGGAGGAAGGCATTGCAGTCGCGGCTGCCCATTTCATCGAACCCGATGGCAGCGTTGATCAGCTCATCCAGTCTCTTCCGCCCGAAATCATCCAGGGGCTGATGGGCACCCAGTCTGTCGCCCCAGTTGCGGATGAGCGACTGAAAACCGTTGGTCTGTATCTCGCGCAGCAGCAACAGCGGCAGGTGGTTCCGATCCAGCCTCTCTTTCACCAGGTACCCTCCCAGCGGGCTCATCTGCAGGTGTCGCCA
>JAFNFZ010000253.1 GCA_017885485.1 Chloroflexota bacterium | reverse complement strand
CGCCGTCACCGGCAGTGACGACGTCATAACCATCTTTACGAAGGCTATATTTGAGCGTATCCGACAGGTTACGGTCATCCTCGACAACCAGAATCTTGTCGTTTCCAGCCATCATCCTTAGTATAGAATGACCAGAATGCGCTGGCAAATGCTCCATCGCCGGAATCAGACCTCTCTGTCAAGCAACAGTCGAAAACCCGTTCAGCAAGTTCAACTGCCTGTAGATTGTGGTAGAATGGCCCTGTCGAATCATGCTACATACCAGTCGAAGGGGGCAAATCTCTGCTACCTGAAGAGCATGAATATTAGGGCCAACAACTGGCCAATGGCCGAGATCAAGAACATCTGATTACGGAGGGTAACTATGAAGAAAACTGAGCAAGCGGAATTCTACCGTCGGGCGGAGAAGTTCATCGACAGATTCATGGAAAGGTCCCCTGTCGATGCGACACAGCTCGGTGACCACCGCTTTGATGATCGGCTGGCCGACTATAGCAGGGGTGCACTGGAGCAGCAACTGCGCGAAATCAAGGATGCTATTGAGGAGTTCACGAGCTTTGATGCCGCGAACTTCGATGTAGATGCCAGGATTGACCACCTGGTGATGATTCAGGTGGCAAAATCGGCATTACGCGGCTTTGAGAAATTCAAGAGTCACCTCCGCAATCCCGGCACATATTGTGATGAGTGTATGGTCGGAGTCTTCTTGCTGCTAGTCAAGGAGTTTGCCCCACTGGAAGACCGACTGGAGAAGGCTCTGGGCAGACTACGGGCGATACCTGAGGTACTGGCCCATGGAAAGGACAACATACGACCACGGGAAGTTCCTCCCGTATGGAACGAGATGGCGCTGGAGAGCTCTCAACAGGGGTTGGCACTCTTCACCGTGCTCATCCCAGCTCTGGCTCAGCAGGCGCCAAAGCTGACGACGGACCTCAATACGGCTAGCCAGAGTGCGGCCAAGGCATTTGAGGATTATGCCCGCTTCCTCAGGGAGACGGTGGGGCCAAGAGCGCGGGGCAACTTCGCCGCAGGGAAGCAACTGTTTGAGGAACTGGTTCATGAGAACCATATGCTCGATTACAGTGCCGAGGACGTCTTAAAAGTGGGTTGGCGGCTGTTCGAGGAAACAGAGAAGACGATGGCAGAGCTGGCTCAGCGGATCGACCGTCACAAGACGGCCCGAGAACTGCTGGAGTTAGCCAAAGCCGATCACCCCAAAGCCGATGAACTGCTGGATGTGTACCGTCGGGAGATGGCCAGGGCAAGGGACTTTGTAGCTAGGCGGGACATCGTGACCATACCGAAAGGGGAGTCTCTGAAGATCGAACCAACACCGCCCTTCCTGCGGGGAATCATCCCTTATGCGGCCTACATGATGCCGGGGCCGCTGGAAAAAATGCAGCAGGGAATCTTTCTGGTGACGCCCGTCGACCCCCAGAGTCCCAAAGAGGAGCAGGAGGAGAAACTCAAGGGACATTACTATGGCAAACTCCCGGTGACCGCCTTGCATGAGGCTTATCCAGGACATCATCTCCAGCTCGTATATGCCAACGGTGTCGGCTCACTCGCCCGGAAACTGGGAGCGTTCGTCTCGACTCTGTTCGTTGAAGGCTGGGCCTTCTACTGCGAAGAGTTGATGGAGCAACTGGGCTATATTGATCAGCCATTGCAGCGGCTGGGGCGGCTTTCCGACCAGCTCTGGCGAGCGGCCCGCATCATTCTGGATGTCTCTCTCCACACAAAGACGATGACTGTCGAGGAAGGAATTGATTTTCTGGTAGACAAGTGCGGCCTGGAGCGGAGCAACGCACGGGCCGAGGTGCGGCGCTACACTGCAACCCCGACCCAGCCGATGAGCTACCTTATCGGGAAATTGGAGATCCTCAAGCTCATTGATGAATACAAGAAGAGGCATCCTCAGGCGTCGTTGAAGGAAGTCCATGATGCCGTCCTGTCCTGCGGCTCGCTCCCCCCGCGGCTGATGCGGGAGCGACTACTTGCCGGATAGCAGTCATGTGACGGATTTGAGCCAGGTCCAACTTGGTATCGGTGTTGGCTGCTGCGAGAAAGAGGGATCGGGTCATGCATCGTCACACCACCTGAGGTGCCTCTCAGTATCCACGGCTAGCATGCTGAATCGCGAGTGCGCTATTGACAAACTGAAGGACAGGCTTTATATTGTAAATAATTGAATATGGGAAAAGGCTGAGAACAGGACTAGTACAGCCTGAGGCGGAGTTCAGAGAGTCGGGTAAGGTGTGAGCCGACACTTGCGCGAGGCTGGAATGGACCNNGAGCCGCAAACCGAAAGGTTAACACCAAGTAGGCTTTGCCGCAGGGACAGCGTTATCACAGTCCAGGGTATCGCCAAGTTAGGCTGTACCTGAAAAGAGATGGCCGAAAAGGCCGAAAAAGGGTGGCACCGCGAAGGTTAAGCCTCTCGCCCCTTGGCGAGAGGCTTTTTTATTGTGATTGTTGCGAGGTGATATGTATTACCCAACACTGGAAGAGGTTCGCCGACTGAAAAACCACGGCAATCTGGTACCGGTTTGCCGTGACATTCAGGCTGACTTGGAAACGCCGGTATCCGCTTACCTCAAGATAGCCCGTGGCAATTACTCCTTCCTTCTAGAAAGCGTTGAGGGCGGTGAGCGACTAGCTCGCTATAGCTTCATCGGCACCGAGCCTCTTCTTATTTTGAAAACAGGAAATGAGAAAACAGTTGACCCACTGATTTTGGTGGAAAAGGAGTTGGCCCAATTCCGCCCCGTATCCATTGCCGGACTTCCCAGATTTCACGGCGGCATGGTTGGCTACTTGAGCTACGAGGTTGTCCGCCACTTTGAGAGACTGCCCTGTCCTGTCCAAGACCCTCAACGACTCCCGGAGTCTGTCTTGATGCTGGCAGACACCTTGCTTGTTTTCGACCATGTTACGCACAAAATCAAGGTTGTCTCTCACGCCCATCTGGATGGTGATGTTGACACAGCGTACCAAGAGGCAACTCGTAAGATTGACGACCTCGTGAACAGGTTGGAGCAACCGCTGCATTCTGAAGCCCCTAAGAATGCGCCACCGGACAAGTCTGACGGGTCATCAAACTTCACTCCGGTAGAGTTCGAGGCTATA
>JAFNFZ010000252.1 GCA_017885485.1 Chloroflexota bacterium | reverse complement strand
TCTACGTTTGCCAGATCTGCGGCAACACGGTGGAGGGCAAGGCTCCAGATAAGTGCCCGGTTTGCGGGGCGCCGGCGAAGATGTTCAAGCGCGTTGACTAGCCTTGATGACCCTGGAATGGTCGAACTACATACACCAGTGGCTCTGCGCTCAGAGCAGACCGGAGGCTGTCATGAAGATCCTGGGTATCATGGGAAGTCCACGGATAAGAGGCAATACCGACCTGCTGCTTGATGAAGCCTTGAAGGGGGCCCGGGGGCAGGGGGCGGAGATTGAGAAGATCATCGTGGAGAAGCTCAAGATATCCCCATGCAAGGAGGACTATGCCTGCCTCAAGGACGGCAACTGCGACATCAGAGACGCCATGGAAGATGTATACCCGAAGCTGCTCAACGCGGATGGCGTGATCGTCGCCTCGCCGATCTTCTTCTACGGGCTGACCAGTCAGGCCAAGGCGCTCATCGACCGCTGTCAGGCGCTGTGGGCCAGGAAATACGTTCTCAAGCAGAAACCACCTGATTCGGGCAGGAAGGGCGCCTTCATCGCGGTGGGAGCCACCAAGGGTGAGAAGCTGTTTGATGGGTCGGTATTGACGGTGAGGTACTTCTTCCAGACCATTGGCGTCCAGTATGCCGATGAGCTTCTCATACGGGGGATAGACAAGAAGGGCGAGATAAAGGAACACCCCGCTGCGCTGAGGGATGCCTTTGAGCTGGGCCGCCGGATGGTTCAGGGAACGAAGAAATGAGCTGGGGTTGCCCGGCTTCAGATCTGTCTGCGGGAGTGGGCAGCGGCCTGCAGTAGCAGAAGCAGAGGAGGTGTCTGGAGATGTCAGAGCAGACCAGGAGAATGACCAGTGCCCTGGAAACGGCGCTGCAGATGGAAGTTGAAGGTAAGGAGTTCTATCAGAAGACGGGGCAGAAGAGCGTCAGCCCCCTGGTCCAGGAGTTGTTCAAACACCTGGCAGAGCAAGAGGACGTGCATTACAGGAGAGTGAAAGAGGTTCACGACGCGGTCAAGACCGGCAGCAGATGGCCACAGAAGGAGTCCACATTCCAGCGTCCCAGGAGTCTGCAGCGCGTATTCAAGGATGCCATTAAGAGGATGGGGGCCCATTTCGAAGCCCCGTCCAGCGAGATCGAGGCCCTCAAGATCGGCATGAATATGGAGGACAAGAGCTACAGTTTCTATCGAAACCGGGAGGAGGAGGCGGAGTCACCTGCCGAGAAAGCGTTCTACAAAGCTCTGACGGGCGAGGAAAGAGTTCACTATCTCACCCTCCAGTCTTCCCATGAGTACCTTTCGAACCCTGAAGGGTGGTTCACCATGAAAGAGCGGTGGAGCCTCGATGGCATGTAGGCTGGGAACCGAATGGTGAAGTGTGCAAAGCATGGTATGACAGCGCCGTCGCTCCTGCGCTACAGGGAAGAGGGACACCTGGATTCCGCATCAAGTGNNCCAGCGAAGTCGGTATATAATCTTGTCTGCTCCGTAGAAATACTCTGAACGTCTATGGCTGTCGAAATCGGACTTCTGAAATCAATACCGTATTTCCTTGGCTTGAGTACAGCCGAACTCGAAGCTGTCAAGAAACACGTCTTCGAGCAGGCAGCCGAGAGAAATGACATGATCCTCATGGAAGGAGACCCGGCAAATGCAGTCTACTTCGTGGTTTCAGGAGCTGTGAAGGTCTTCAAGACCTCAGTTGAAGGCAAGGAGCAGATCCTGTGCATCCTGAAAGCAGGTGAGTCCTTCAACGACGTTGCCATATTCGACGGGGGACCCAATCCTGCCAGCGCCATAGCCATGACCCCGGTGGTTCTCTACGGAATAAACAAGACGGACATGGAGGCCATCATCAGGAGCTACCCCGATCTTGCCGCCAACGTGATCAGGATTCTGTCGAAGAGGGTACGTCACTTCGTCTCACTGGTCGAGGATCTGTCATTCCGCCATGTCACCGACAGGCTGGCCAAGTTGCTTCTGGAGTATGCCACGGACCATGGACCGATCGGAGGAGAAGCAGGGGGGCACCCCAGACTCACCCAGCAGGAGATGGCAGCCATGGTCGGCACCGCCCGGGAAGTGGTGGGCAGGTCTCTCAAGGCACTGGAGGAGGAAGGCGCCATCAGAATGGACCGCCACCGGATTGTGATCGTCAACAAAAAGCGGCTGGAGGAAATGAGCGGTGTCGCTGCAGGCTGAATGCGATGGAGACAAAGGTCACATACCTCTCGCCAGCCCGTATGACACTATGGGTTTAGACATGCGAGGACAAGGATGATTGTAAAGCCTATCCTGAACGAAGCGCTGTGCAACGGGTGCGGGTTATGTGTGACCGTATGTCAATGCGGAGGCATGGTGATAGTGGGGAGCATCATCAAGAGGGTTGACGTAGCAGATTGCAGGTATTGCGCAGAATGCGAGCTGGTCTGCCCGACCGGTGCCATCCAGTGTCCCTTCGAGATAGTCATCGAAGAAAGTATTGACATCACCTTTGAGGAGTAGTCATCGGCGCCGCCATGCGATCACCCCAGGACCCTGGCGAATACGGGGTTAGAGGTGAGTACTCTGGAGCGGGCCAGCAAGTACCTTGAGCCGTCGCGGGTAAGCAGCCCTTCACTGACCATACAAGCAAGTCTGCGGAGCAGGTCACCGGTGGCAGCAGCCCCGTAGCGCCCGACAAAATCATCAGCCACTAGCCCTTCCCGCAGCAAACGCAGGCGAAGCATAGCCTCTTCGGCAGCTTTGTCTCTCGGGCCCAGCTCTTCCACCTCGTCAACCAGCGCCGTAGGATCGCGAAGATAGCCCTCCAGATCACTCCGATTCCTGAAGCGCTGGCCACCTAGATGCGAGGCTGCCGCAGAGCCAAGACCAAGGTACTCGCCGCCACGCCAGTAGTTCAGGTTATGCAAACACTCATGCCCCTCACGGGCGAAGTTGGAGATCTCATAGTGGAGGAAACCCAGGCTCTCCAGAAAACACCTGGCTTCCTCGAAGAGATCAACTTGTTCATCACCGGAGGGCAGATCATCGGGCGGATTTGAAGCCAGCGGTGTACCGTCCTCCAGCGACAGACAGTACAGAGAGAGATGACTCACACCGAGTGTTACCAGAGTCTTCAGAGCGGAATGAAGCGTTGGCCATCGCTGACCGGGCAGACCAGCGATGACATCGGCAGATATGTTCTCGAAGCCAGTCTCCCTGGCTCGTTTAACAGCGGTGATGGCCTGGTCTGCGCTGTGAATCCTGCCTACTCTCTTGAGCTCATCGTCCTGGAGCGACTGGACGCCGACCGAGAGGCGGTTCAGTCCGGAACCCAAGGCAGTCTGGAGCAAATCAGCGGTGGACGATTCCGGGTTGACTTCAATGGTGGCCTCCACCACCCCTGAGAGATCAAACAACGAACGAAGACCCTCGAGCAATGTCCTCAAGCCTTCAGTTCCAAGAAGGCTGGGTGTACCACCACCCAGGTACAGGGTATCGAATGACAGACCAGCGTAGGCGCGGGCCTCGGTCAGAACTGCCTCGACGTAGTTGTCGATGAGGTCCGACCGTTCGGTGAGGGAGTAGAAATCACAATAAGCGCACTTGCTGATGCAGAAGGGAACGTGGACATAGAGTCCTCTCATCTCGGCCTTGTTCGACGCTATCCCTCCACAGCATCGCCCGAAGCGGAGTCGACTCTGATGCCTTTGGCGGCTACCCAGGCAATGCCTCTGTCGATGTTCTCGTCTGTGCCCTCTAGTTCCAGAACCACCCAGCCTTTGTTCTCAGTTACATCGGCGCGGCGAATATTGGTCACCACCCCGAACTGGTGGCCGAGCAAGTAGATGACAGGCTCCTCGATACGCTCCGGGGGGAAGGTGAACATCACCCGTCTTTTTGACATCGCCCCTCCTATCGAACCTCTGCGGCTGCTGTACGAGACATTTCGACGCTTTCCTGGAATGACTCCAAAGTGGGTTGGATGACAATGGGTTGAACAACGTCTGAGACTACCTCTTGAGTCTTGAGTCCGGCCGCCGTGATGCAGGCCACAGTCAGATCATCGCGCTTGATCTCTCCTGATCTTACCATGTTCTTCAGCCCGGCGATAACGACCCCGCCTGCAGTCTCAGCAAAGATGCCCTCTGTCCGGGCCAGAAGCTTCATGCCAGCGATGATCTCTTCGTCACTGACGGCAGCGGCAGTGCCACCAGACTCCCTGACAGCCTTGAGCGCATAATAGCCATCGGCCGGGTTGCCAACGGCTATGGACTTGGCGATGGTATGTGGCTCCACAGGATGGACATGAAGCGCGCCGGCTCTGAAGGCATTGACGATGGGTGAACTGCCGGCAGCCTGGACAAGATGCATGTGGGTATTGACGGGTTCAATCAAACCGAGCATGGACAGTTCGTTCAGTCCCTTCCATATCCGCGTGAAGAGCAGCCCGGAGGCAGACGGGGCAACGATGCAATCGGGCGAACGCCAGTTCAGTTGCTCAGCTATCTCATAGCCCAGCGTCTTGCTGCCTTCCGCATAGTAGGGACGCAGATTGATGTTGATGAAGCCCCAGTTGTAGGTTTCGGCCAGTCTATGGCAGAGAACGTTGACCTTATCGTAGCTGCCTTGAACGGCGAAAAGCGTCGGCCCGTACACCGCGGTGCCTACGACCTTGCCTGTCTCTATGTCCGCCGGGATGAAAACGTAGGCCTGGAGACCAGCTTTAGCAGCGTGAGCGGCAACACTGGCGGCCAGATTGCCTGTGGAGGCACAGGCAATGGTATGAAAGCCCAACTCCCTGGCTTTGGTGATGGCCACTGACACTGCGCGGTCTTTGAAGGAATAGGTGGGATTGAGACAGTCGTTCTTGATGTAGAGTTGCTCCAGCCCCAACTCCCGCGCCAGGGTGTCGCACTTCGTTAGAGGGGTGAATCCCGTGCCTATGTCGACCACCGGGCCATCGACCGGCAAGAGATCCTGGTAGCGCCACATGCTATTGGGACCACTGCTTATAGCCTGGCGGCTTATCTGCTTCGAAATGGATTTGTAGTCGTAGGCCACATCCAAGGGACTGAAGCAGAAGTCGCACAGATTGACAGCTTGAAGTGGATACTCACCACCACACTTCCGACAGCGTAAACTCGTTGCGTAGGACATCTGCTGAACTCCGTCAGGTTTCTGCCTGAGGTCTTGCCCTGCCCAGCAGACCATCCTTCTTCTCCAGGGCGGCATAGAAGGCCTTCCAGAAAGGATCGACTCCGGGATGCACCAGTTCCCTCTCCATGCCATGCTCCAGAATGCTCATGCCGTATCTTGCCTCAATCAACTCCGCGGCAATCGAGGACTTGATTCCTTTTCGGGACAGGGCACTGACTATCTCCGCGGCTTTCTTCTCGCGACAGGCGATGATCAGGGTCCCCTCGCTGATTGAGGCGTAGGGGTCTATGCCGAAGTAGCCGCATATCTCCGGCACGCAGTCCTCAACCATAATCTGCTCCATCTCTACTCTTATCCCCAGNNTGACTGAAGTCTGCCCCAAACTCCCTACTAAGAACTGCGGGAAACATCGTCGCCAGTATCCCAGTGGCCTCAATGGCCGGGCCCTTGGTGATGATCACCTTGTCTCCAGCCCTGGCCATCGCAGGGGTAACGTATTCATCCTTCTCACCGACGCTGATCATCGTGGCTCCTCCCACCATGGGGTAATGACAGTTCTCGTACCTGGCGGTATGGCCACAGATGATGAAGACCCCCAGCTTCTGACATTCCTGGTGGATTGTAGCCCACGTTATCTCCAGTTGTTGCTTGGTCATTTCCATGGGGAGATTGAGGTCAATAGAAAGGAATGTCGGCTTCAGCCCAGAGGTCACCGCATCGGAGGCCAGGATGTGAATGGCAAACCAGGCCGCCCTCTCCCAGCCGTACTCCGGCACAATGAACACGGGGTCGGTGGTAATCGCCACTGCCTTGTTCCCTATCTGCACTATCCCAACGTCGACTCCATGCTGCGGTGGCACTAAGACACTGCCATTCCAGGCTCCAAGGCGCGGCAGTATCAGCTCATCAAAGATCTCAGCCGATATTTTGCCTATCTCGGGGAGATCGTTCAACGTTGACCTCACTTCCATCGTTGCTGTTACTATGAGCGTGGTCCCACGGCCACGCTACCATAGAATTCCACCCGAACGCCAGATTCATGATAGAAGACCCAGGCATCTAGACATCGCCCAACGCCTGTTCCAGATCCTCGACTAGATCCTCAACGTTTTCCAGGCCAACCGACAGGCGGATCAACTCCCCTGTTATGCCAACGCTATTTCTGATTGACTCCGGCATAGAGGCATGGCTCATCGTGGCAGGATGTTCCACCAAGGAATCCACGCCTCCAAGCGATTCTGCAAGGGCAAAGACCTTTACCTTCCCCAAGAACGAACGGACGGCTTCGCTGTCACCCTTGATCTCAAACGACACCATGGCCCCAAACCCCTTCATCTGCCTCCTGGCAATCTCATGGCCAGGGTGAGATTTCAGTCCCGGATAGAAGACCCTATGTACCTTTGGGTGCTCATTCAGGTAGGTCGCCACGGCAGTCGCGTTTTCCTCCTGTCGCTTCATTCTGACTGGAAGCGTCTTGATACCTCTCAGCACCAGCCAGCAGTCAAATGGAGACGCACAGGTTCCCATGGTATTCAGCAGAAACTGCACACGCGATGCCAACTCATCGGTGGATGTCACCACCGCACCACCCACAACATCGCAATGTTGAGGCCTCTCGAATATGGAGTCGATGTTGTAGTTCATTCGACCACCAAGTACCTGAATGGACATTGCGATGTTGTGGGTGGTGCGGTGGTGACATCCACCGATGA
>JAFNFZ010000251.1 GCA_017885485.1 Chloroflexota bacterium | reverse complement strand
ACCAAGATAATAGACGCCATCTGGTCAGTCTGATAGCTTCAGGAATCATGGGTTCTTGTCGTGTTCGGCGGTGTGCAGAGCAGCGATTGGTGGGGTTCATTCTGCAGTCTCAGGGATACTGGGGCCTTGCGCCTCTTCCTTTGCCGGGCGCACTCGCATCGGCAGGATCACGAAGGTAACCGCTGATGCGGCTATCATGACAATGCCCGCAATCAGCACAGCGCGCACCATGCCGGACATGAACGCCTCATTGGCACTCCCAACAATCATGCTTGCCAATGCGGGGTTGATGCTCTGTATCTGCTGAGCAGCAATGTGTGCTCCCTGTATGCTGCTCCGAGCCGCCTCGAGAAGCTGAGGCGATGCGGACAGAGCCCCACTCAGCGTGCCGTTGATCTTGGCAATGTAGAGGTTGTTCATGATCGTGCCGAGCACCGCCACTCCCAAAGCCCCACCCAGCATGCGAGTGGTGTCATTCATAGCTGAGCCAACACCGGCCTTGTTGACGGGAAGCGATCCCATAATAGAGTTGGTGGCCGGGCTCATGGTAAGACCCATGCCCGTGGCTATGATGCACATTACAATCACGATCATACTGTAACTGGTGTCCGCCTCGGCTATTCGGGAGAGATAGAATAGGCCGGTGGCGGCTGTCAGAATGCCCATCCCGACTGCTACCTTGGTGCCGATGCGCTGTGCTACCCTGGCTGACATTATCGCTGCTACAAAGGACATGCCTGCCATGGGCAGCAGGCGTATTCCGGCCTGGAGTGCACTGTAGCTCTGAACCGTCTGGAAGTACTGACTCATGAAGAACATGATCCCGAACATGGCAAATGAGATGAGCGTCAGAGCCATGTTCGCCCCAGTGAAAGACATGTTTCTGAAGAATCTCAGAGGCAACATGGGTTCTGATGAACGCCATTCCGACACAGCGAAGGCAGCGAGCAGGACTGCCGCAGCGCCGAAAGCGTAGAGCACCCTGTGCTCGGTCCAGCTGGTTTGCCCAGCCTCAATGATGCCATACACCAACGCGAAAAGTCCGACGACGGAAAGCAGAGATCCAGTGAAGTCCACCCTGCGAGGGTGCTCATCCCTGGAATCCTGGATGAAGAAGTACCCGCCGATCAGCCCGACAGCGACTATCGGCAGGTTGATGAAGAACACGGCCTCCCATTCGAAATGCTCCAGGAGGTAGCCTCCGACCAAGGGGCCGATGCCCGATCCCAGCGCGAAAACTGCGGCCCACATGGCGATAGCCTGAGCGCGTTCCTTCGGATCGCGGAATGTGGCTGTTAGGATTGACAGCGTAGAGGGCATCATGGCTGCCGCGGCAAGTCCCATCATGGCCCGCATGCCGATTAATGTGCCTGTCGAATTCGACAAAGCCCCGCCCAGAGAGAAGAGCCCAAAGGCAATCAAGCCCATCTGGAGGGTCTTCTTCCTGCCTATCCGATCGCCAATGGACCCCAAAGTCAGGAGCGAAGAGGCAAAAACCAACACGTAAGCGTCAACGATCCACTGCAATCCGCTGGCGCTGGAACCGAGGTTCCTGGATATGGAGGGGAGGGCCAGGTTCACCACCGTCGTGTCCAAGGATATGATCAGCAGGGAGAAACCAAGGAAAGCTAGCGCTATCCATCTCCTCTTGTGCCACTTTGCCTGCTCTATCTCCATCAGTTGAAGATCCTTCCTATGCTCAGGTCTCCCCCTAGCCAATCACTGACAGAGGGTTCACTCCCGTTCGGTGAGGTGTTCCATGCTCGCGGTGTTGCTCAGTATACATTCTGGGAATAAGGCTTTGCCAATGCATTCCCTGTCGTGCTGGCAACAGTGACCTAGGAAGGGTTACAACTATATGAGGCTTGTCGCGACTGCCGCGACAAGCCTTCGGCCATGAGCAGTAAGGCGGATTCGGTGGTGCGGAAGCTGCAACAACAATAGAAGCCTGTTCCTGAGAAGAGCGTCCGGGCATGAGGAACAATGGGCAAGATGAGCACGCAAGATTGCACTAGGTTCGGCAGCATGGTGTAGGACAAAGTCGAGTCAGTTGCGAGGAAGTTGCAGCAGTTGGCCTGCGCGAGATTGCCGTATGGCAGACAGAGCAGGGTGGGATCCGCCGTTGTCACCTATCGAAGGGCACAGTCGCACCAGTTTGACCTCCGGTTCAACCTTGTCATGGTAGGGTCTGATCTTCATTTTTGCCATCTCAAGCCTAAGGACCATGGCGAACCGAGCTAGCTGTCCGGCATCGACATGCCCCTCTTCTTCATCTCCTCAGCAATCTTGCCAGTGATAGCGCGACATCGGCAGCTCTTCGCATGTTCCAAATGCCATTCCAGCCTCTGTTCAAACGTTGCCCTAGCCGGCATTCGATGACTTAGATGCCACTCTCTGTTCAGTTTCGATTTCTTCATTGATACCCCTTCTGCGAGTCGTAGGCTTGGATGGCGGCCGGCAAAGAGCGGGTTACCGCGTTGCCTACCGCGGGCAGGCCCACCAGTATGGCACTGATCACCTCCTCTCGCGAGGCACCTGCCTGTTTGGCCAGCTCCACATGAAATGGTATGCCGCTCTCGAGGCCCGATGCGGCCAGAACCGCCAAATAGGCCAGCCCCTCGGTCTTCTTGTCCAGGGCACTGGCCTTGCCAGGACCCTGAACCCCAGTCATCCAGGCCTGGGCATGTCGAGGCACTTCCTTCATGAACACCTGAAAGGCATCACTCATCAGCTTCTCATTGTCGCTCACACTTGCCTGCTGATTAGTATTCTCGCCTGAAGGCCATTAGGGCAACTTGCCGTAGGCCCCTTTCCATTTGCTTGCCGCTTGGAGAAAGCAATCGTACCCACGGGTTCTCATGAACTCCAGCGATTGCCGATACTTCTTGTACTTGTAACCATTCTTGCCGTAGAGACCCTGGAGCGTGGCACAAAAGAGGCAGTCTGCACAGTCAGCACAGGTGCATGCAGTTCCCAGTTTCCTGATGCAGCAGACCTTGATCCTGCATTTGGCTTTGTTGATATCTCTCTCGCCGGTGTCGTAACCCAATCTGCATCCAAGGCATGCGCCGTCTGTTAGCGCAAGGCATGTTCCGCAATATGCGCCACAGCATCCAATCGCAATTAACGACACGGCTATTGATCCTCCAGAGCCATTATATGACTGCCAGAGGCAGCGCGCTTCTTCTTCTGTTGACTTGCCAGTCAGCCGAGGTTGAGTTGCCTGTGGTAGCAGTAGATCGTTGATGGGAGACCTGCCAACTTCTGCAAGCAGACATAAGGATGGTGGGCAGTAATGGACTTGAGCCGTTTCGACACTCTGAGTGGTGGATATGCTGTCGGCCTCTCAACTTGGGGTATCCGATCCCTATTGTCCTGGCACACAGCATTGACTATACTATCTGGCAATCGGGGACACCGCTGACCTATGGGTTTTGGTGGTGGTTGTGACCAGAAAACGGGCCAACTCAGAAGGTCATCCTGGGAACAACACAGAAGGTCAAGGATGGGGTGTTTAGCTTTGGAGGGGTCGGGGTCCACGCCTGGCGGGCGGAGTTCTTGTTTTACACACAGAAGGTCAGAGGTTCGAGTCCTCTACTGCCCATTTCCTATTCAAATTGGGTCACACCCACCAGTAATTCCCCAAAAGTGACCGTCTGAGTTGGTGCCAGACCGGCGTCACACCGGGTTCACACTATCATCACACCCTGGTCACGCCTTTTTGACCGGGCTGGGAAGGAGATCCTAAGATGGTGAAAAGGAACCCGAGGTGGGACGAAGTGCCCAGGCAGAACACCACAATAGACAGGTTGATCAAAACCTTCGAGATCCGTAACAGGACGCTCAACCGCAGCCCCAAGACGGTGAGCTGGTACTCCAGCAACCTGGGCATGTTTCACCGCTTTCTGCAAGCCAGGGGCTATCCCCTTGAGCTGGAGAGGATCACCATCAACGAAGTGCGGGAGTTCATCGTTCACCTCCAGAACAGGAACAAATACGAAGAACATCCGCTGACACCGACGAAGGCGGAGAGACTCTCGCCTCAGACAGTGAGGGGTTATGTCCAGTCGCTAAAGGCCTTCTTCTCCTGGCTATACAAGGAAGGGTACGCAGACTATGACAGGTTGGAGAAGCTCGAGTTTCCCAAGGTGCCCAGGAAGTTCGTGGAAGTACTGAATGACCAGGAGGTGAGGCAGATTCTCTCAAAGCTCAACCTCAACACTGCCCTGGGCACCAGGAACGCCGCCATCGTGACGACTTTGCTCGACACCGGACTCAGATGCGCAGAGATGGCTGGTCTCACCTTGGGGGACAGTCACATCGAAGAAGGCTATCTCAAGGTGATGGGAAAAGGGGCAAAAGAGAGGGTGGTACCAATTGGAGCCTCTGTGCAGAAGGTATTGCTGCGCTACGGATACTACTTTCGGCCTGAGCCAGCAAGACCAGACATCAGGAGTCTCTTTCTCACCATCTACGGCGAGCCGATGACAGTGAACAGCGTGGAGCAGATGATCAGGAGACTGGGAGAAGCTTCGGGGGTACCTAGACTGCATGCTCATCTCTGCCGCCACACCTTCGCCACCAACTATCTGATCAACGGTGGCGATGTGTTCACTCTGCAACAGATACTTGGGCATACCACTTTGGAGATGGTTCGGCGTTACGTCACCCTGTCCTCGGAGTTTGTCATTGGCCAACACAGCCGGTTCTCGCCATTGGACACTATGCACCCGAAAGTCAACAGGCGGCCACGCAGGCGTCTCTCGTCTCGTTCCTCATAGGGATCCCTCCAGGTTCGAAAGGGGCCTATCCCCCGAATCGCAGTTGTCATTGGCCGAACATTCATATTAGCTTAGTTCCTGGGGGTCGGGGCGTCTTCTCACCAACAGGGGCATCGATACGGTCCGTAGGCATCCCTCGGCCTTCCCGGGGTGACCGACTTTTCGAAACATAGTCTGTCAGCCTAACCTCATCGACTTTCACCGGATCATGAGCGAAGGCATAATCCTCATGCTATCTTCCAGTCGGGGACACCGTCGACCGCTGGATTCTGGCGAGGGTCGTGACCAGAAAAGGAGCCAACTCAGAAGGTCAAGTGGAGCCACCCCCAAGAAAGTACGTCATTGCCTTATGCGA
>JAFNFZ010000250.1 GCA_017885485.1 Chloroflexota bacterium | reverse complement strand
TTTCGCGCACCAGGTGGCCCTTGGCCGGGCCTCCGATGGACGGGTTGCACGGCATGAGTGCCACGTTGTCCAGATTCATGGTGATCAACAGGGTGCGGCAATCCAGGCGTGATGCTGCCAGAGCAGCCTCGCAGCCCGCATGCCCGGCTCCCACCACGATTACGTCGTACATCGTGGCTCTAATTCTACTACAGGGGTTTGTTCCTGGTCGAAGAGGAGAATGGCTGAGAGCGGGAGTTTGACACTCGATATGGCCTATGCTAGTCTAGTTTCCTCGTCAGGCAGCGTAGCTCAGCGGTAGAGCAGGGGACTCATAAGCCCTTGGTCACTGGTTCAAATCCAGTCGCTGCCACCAGTGGAACTGCTTAACACTCCGCCTAGCAGTTTACATAAATACCACACAGAATCCTCAAGGTACAACGCCTCCGGAAGTGCCGGGTTCAGATAATCTTCAAAGGAGGAATACATGGTCAAGAAGACTTCGACTGAGGCCAATAAACAAGACTGCAAAGGCTGTAACATAACGAAAGATCAGCCTAGAGGCGGCATTATCGAAATGGGCAAGCTGTGGGTCGCGAATCAGTATTGGGGAGGTGAGGGCTTCTTGGGGTGGCTCGCTCTTCAACCCAGAGAGCACCGCATGCAGTTGGAACAGTTGACTGATGAAGAGGCAAGAGAAATGGGAACGGCTGTTAGGGATCTCACAGGAAGATTGAGCAAATACTGGGGGAAGAAAGAAGAATGGAAACAGGACAGACTTGAGAGAGTATATGTAACATATTTCTTCGAGTCAGTTTTCGACAACAACCCTACTCAGTATCATTTGCATATTCATCTGATACCACGCACTAGAAAGATGAGAGCTCTGATCAGCAAGGAGGGGAGCATCAATTGCTGGATAATCCACACAATCTCGAAGATGAATGGGTTTCCGGAAGAGTATTTTCGGTATGCAGAACGAGTAGATGAACTGATGGAAGCGCTCAGGCAAGAGAGCTCCTAACCAGTCGCTGCCACCAGCCAGTCCACCTAGCATTCCGCTTGGAACTGTACATAACCTCAGACTGCAAGCCAAGCCTCAGCTTGGAGACACACAAGGGGGTGGCCTGGAATCCTGTGCAGCGATGCTTGCGTGAGACTCGGCTTCTTCAGAACCATCCTTCGGCGTTTCAGGCAAGCTGCTCTATGTATGACGGGTGCATGTCACGACAGCATAGAGAACTCTGAACCCCTTTACTTGCGCTTCTTGGGCTGCATAGACTTCATTATCTGCTCTGTGTCGATCACGGGGATGATCTCGAACTTCAAAAGGTCGCTCCAAGGCCAGGTCGACTCAAAGGCAACCTGCGGGTCACTCACTTCCGTCAGTATGAACATCCGGCCACCTCCGAAAGTGCTCCACTCACCCAGCACCTTCATCCCCTTGGGAGTCATTCTCCCCTTTGCCAGACGTCTCTTGACAATCTCATCCCTCTTGTCTATGTCATAGGTCGCGATGCCCATGAACAGCATTTCGTAGCACCTCCTTCATGTTATGTGGCAAGGGTCCAGAATCTGCAGCCTTGCCCCAAAGTATGACATGCACCCGTCAGTTGCTGAGGATTTCATTCGACCGTGGGCATCCCTCTTCTACGTTGGTGTGCAACTTAGATCCAGAGGCGTGTATGTGGGATTCGCCTCGGACAGTATCACAAAAGGGCAGAGGCTGTCAACCTCAGCTTGGATATATTGGTAAAGAGATACTCGCATGCTATAATCTCCCCGTGCTTTGTTTCAATAGGAGGGCAGTCCTATGAAGTTGCTGCTAAAGGATGGTGTCAAGTACCTGCCCTATAAGTACAAGGACGAGCCAGAGCTAGAACAGATGGTTGTCGACCATAGCGAAAGCATATTCGGAGAGGATTCGATATTCCTGTACAAGCGAAGAATGCAGACCCTTTCTGGGAAAGCAACCGTGCCAGACGGATTCGTCCTGTTCACAGAGGGCAAAGAGTGGTGCGTTGTAGAGGTAGAGTTGGCTTCGCATGACCTCTACGATCACATTGTCACCCAAGTCCACAAGTTCCTTGGCGCGCTACAGATTCCCAGCGAGCGCAAGAAGCTCGTTGAAGCATTCTTTGCGCAGATAAGCACCGACTACGCTCTCAAGCACAGGATCGAGTCCGCGTTACCCGGTACTGAGCTGCACAAGTTTCTGTCAGATGTTCTCGACAAGAAACCATTGATTGTGATTGTGATAGACAAAGATCACCCAGATTTGAAGATGGTGTGCGAAAGCCTCCCCTCAAGGCCGACTGTCCTAGTCTTCGAGACTTACACTAGGGAGGAGGTAGGTCTGGAGGTACATACTCACTGCTTTGATGCACTGAGAGAACGTGAACCTGAAGAAGCAATAGAGGATGAAGAAGAACCTGCCAGGTACAAGAAACGAATTGAATTCTGGCAGCAGCTTCTGCCAAAGAGCAAGGCCAGGACTCCTCTTTTTGCCAACAAGTCGCCAAGCAAGAATCACTGGATTCCCAAAGGAGCTGGAAGATCGGGTTTCTCATTTGACTACGTGATAACCAAGCATTCTTGTGCCGTAGACCTCTACATTGACAAGGGTAAGGATTCAGGTGACGCGAACAAGAGGATATTCGATGCGCTTCATGCCAAGAGAGGTGAAATCGAAAAGGACTTTGGAGAGAGCCTGACCTGGGAACGCCTTGATGCGAAGCGTGCATCCCGCATCAGTTGGACGTGCGATGAAGCTGGCCTGGTTGACCAAGACAAGTGGGGCTATCTTCAAGACAAGATGATAGACGCAATGATAAGACTGGAGAAGGCTTTCAAGAACCGCATCAAGGCTCTGGACATCTAACAGCTTCTTGTGTCGCCACTTGTTGCAGCTGCGTGTTGATTCTTTCAACAGCCGCCCTGTGATAGTGAGCCATCTCCACGTTCAGCATCAGTTCAGCGCTACCGATTTGTGCCGCTTTGTTACCGAAGGGCTACCAGCAGGTGTTTACGAAGGCAATGTGCACTATCCCACTGCCATGCATGCTACTTCGGGTGGATTGTTGGGTAGATACTGGTGTTGACTGCCTGTCAGATCGAGTCGTATGATTCGCCCAACTGTTGAGGCAGTCAGCATTCAGCGGCTTAAGGAGAGTCATGGCAGGAATCGCGGGAGAAAGCAAAGGTGACACGAGGCTCTGGTTTACGTATCTTTCTTGGCCCCGTGAACTTCTCAAGGAATACTGGCCTTACGACAATGCTGAAGTTGATGACGAAAAGCTGAGATTCGACAAGAAGTATTCGGATTCGCTTCAATCCATACTCTTCTCATGCATGGCAATGGAGTATCGTATCAAGCGAACATTCGAGTATAAGGGGATTGATTTCCGAAAAGGAGACACCTTCGGTACCCTAATCAGAATCCTGCCGAGAAGACTCGAAAGTGTGACTGCAGAAAGATCGAAAAGAGAATGCGTGATGCCAACAGAGTGGAGTGCTCTTAGCAAGCGCCTCGCACACTGGGTTGAGGTGAGAAACGCCTTGGCACATGGGAACTACAGGAGAGTCCTAACGCTAGTCCCAAAGGGGAAGGCAACTGCCGAAGCCAAGGAGTGCTATAACGATATGGTGGAACTGATTGAGATTCTGAACGGTACGCTTGAATACTACCGCGGAACCAAGCAGGATTTCGTGAGACATATGAATCGCCTCAAGTTCCGTTGACTGCCAACTATCTGCAGTCCCTAGGGTGGGCTGCCCTCACCAACAATAACCAACCTTGACTCTCTGTCACAGCGGGCCTCCCGTCTGATTCCAGTGACCGGGCGAATCATAGCGGCTACACTCAGCAGGGCGCTGATGCTAGACCTTTGGCTGGCCATGAGCATTGTTGTCGCCATATTCTCTATTGACCTTCCCCCAGTTCTCAGATAT
This sequence comes from Chloroflexota bacterium, assembly GCA_017885485.1. Taxonomy (GTDB): domain Bacteria; phylum Chloroflexota; class Dehalococcoidia; order UBA2247; family RBG-13-53-26; genus RBG-13-53-26. The sequence goes on along the minus strand of JAFNFZ010000250.1, from coordinate 6,439 downwards.
CATCTCACGCGACAAAAACGAAGAGAAGGAGAAGTCCAATGTCCAATAGCACAGCAGCTAAAAGAGTAACGACCATAGACCAAGCCACTGACCGCTTCCTGTTGTCCTGTAGGGTAGAGGGCAAATCCTACGGAACCATTGAGTGTTACACAGACAAACTCAAAGGCTTCCGATGGTACGCCGCCAATCACAAATGGCCTAGGGATATCAGGGCTGTGACCACCGACCACCTCCGGGAGTTGCTGGCCTACCTAAGGGATACTCCACACCGCTTCAACAGTACCTGCCCCAGAGCCATGAAGCCTATCAACTCCACCACCATCCAGAAGTACTACCGGGCCATATCCGCCCTGCTGAATTGGTCCATAAATGAAGAGATTTTGGAGACCAATCCTCTTCTCAGGATCAAAGTGCCCAGGGCGGAGAAGAAGGTTGTGAAATCGCTCGATAACAGAGGGGTAAATGAGCTAACAATGAGCCTAGGGAATACCTTTGACGGGGTAAGGAACAAGGCCATGATCCTGGTCTTGGTGGACTGTGGCTTGAGGTTAGGTGAACTCCTCAATACCGAACTGGCTGATATCAACATGGAGCAACAGGTAATGAAGGTAGATGGCAAGACTGGGGAGAGGGTAGTCAGATACGGCACAACAACGGCCAAAGCATTGAAGCAGTATCTGAGACTCCGGAGCAGGGCAAATGGCCACAATGATAGCCTATGGTTGACAAGGAAAGGTGTAACGCTCAAGGACAGCAGCGTAGAGACCCTGTTCATCAAGTTGAGGAACAAAACTGGTATCCATGTTCATCCGCATCTGCTACGGCATACCTTCGCCACCATGTGGCTCAAGGACGGTGGAGACAGCCTGATGCTTCAGAGGCTGTTGGGACATACAACTCTGATGATGACCAACAGGTACTGCCAGGCTGTAGGATGCTATGACGGTATCGAGAGCCACAAACGGTACTCACCAGTGGACAATCTCGAAGTCAAGTGGACGAAGGGTCCGGACAACCGTTGCTCTCAACGCTGCTGATAACTACTGTTCTGCGAACCATGCTCCTTCTGGCTGAGAGAGAAGGCACCCGGAAGCTAGGTGCGCGAGAAGAGACTTCCTTCAGATATGCCGACAACCTTCTTCACGAATCTGGTATCATTTGGTCTGAGCCAAGCGCGGTTGTTCTCGGGAAGGTAGTATGGGTAGTGATACCGGTCCAGAGCTTCACACCATATGGGGTGAAGCGAAAGAGCACGTCGAACACGGCAACTACGACAAAGCTATCGAGATATACAAGTACGTTCTCATCAGATACGGTGATAACGATACTGCAGTTGAGTACGCGAATGCTTACCTTGCTGACGCCTACCTCACGTTGAGGCAGCTCAAATTGGCTGAGAATCATATCAAGAAGGCTATTGCATGTAAGCCGGACAACCCAGGCTACCGTTACCTTCTTGGCTTCACATACTCCATAGAAAGCGAATGGGGAAAGGCCATCGCTGAATTTGAGGTGGCTGTCAACAAAGAACCCAACAACGGTGAATATCTACGGGGATTGGGATGGGCCATCCATTGTGCTGGTGACAAAGAAAAAGGACTGGCATATCTTCACCGAGCAAAGGACCTGGCTCCAACCAACGTCAGCATTCTGACGGACTTGGCAGCAGCCTACCTGTCTGACCTTCAATTCCGTAAGGCACGCGAATATTCTGAGAAAGCGGTGCGGATTGACCCTGATAGCCGCTTGGCGAGAGAGGTCCTGTACAACGTTGATCGTTTTCAAGGAGACGTCGGGCGGTTGGGTGGAGCTTAGCTACCCATACCTCTTCACTGCCCTGATGCCACACTTCTGCGCAGGAGCATTCAATCGCAGGCGCACTATCAAAGAATGCAGAGATGCGCAACTGTTTGATAGTCTACTTCTCACAGACTGGTGCCACAGCTCGAGCCAGTGAGCGCATTGCTGCCGGGCTGTGTGCTTCAGGTTTCGAGGTCAAGGCGTGCAATATCAAGGACCAGAAGCCGCCTGACGTCCGCGACTACGACGTGCTGGGCATTGGGTTCCCCGTGTATGGTTTCAGTCCACCCTTCAATGTGTCTGACTACGTCAATGGCCTGCCCCATCTTGAGGGAATGTCATCCTTCGTCTTTGTTACCTATGGCACTTACCGATTCAATGCGGCCGACCGCATCCGGCAAGCGCTGGCCCGTAAGGGAGCGAAGGAAGTGGGCCACTTCCACTGCCGCGGGGCTGACTTCTACCTACACTATCTGAAGCTGGGCTACCTCTTTTCGCCCGATCACCCGACCGCGGAGGAGCTGACCGGAGCTGAGACCTTCGGACGAGAGATCGCAGCACGCGTTGAAGGTGGGCAACACCTCAGAGCGCCAAGAGAAAGTGCCCCATCTCTGATCTATCGCATGGAACGGTTGTCATACCGTCGTTGGTTCTCCACCTGGGTCCACAGCAGGTTGTTCAAAGTCGATGTGCAGAAATGTAATGTGTGCCGTCTCTGTGTAGCACGTTGCCCCGTCGGGAATATCACCGAGAACAAGGGCGGGTATCCCATCTGGGGACGCAATTGTCTACTCTGCCTTACGTGTGAAATGGAGTGCCCCGAAGAGGCTATAGTCTCTTTGCAGAGTTCGTCGGCCTTCCGCCCCTTTCTGAAGTACAACGTCCGAAAAGCTTCTCAGGACCCGTCAATTTCTCACGTCAGAGTGACTCACCGTCATGGCCGCACCATCCACACGTGAGAGACAGTTGGGCTGTGCCGATTCGTCCACGCGACCGTGAGGCTGGGAGCGTGACTTGGGGAGCAACCCCTCGCCTCTTGATGACATCACCCCACCAGCACCTTGTAGAACTTCGGCCTGTCCTCTGTGGGCTGGCCCTCCTTCGCCACTGACAGAAAAAGATAAGGGGGCCTATTACAGCCCCCTCTCGTTTGACAGCCTCAGATGCTTCAGCTAGAGTGTTGCTGGGTCGTGGCCGGGGACCTCAGGGAAATCCTCCAAGATTCGTCCCCTTACTTGGCTGTGGCCCGTTCTGCTTTGTGAGTGCAACTGTTGCAGGTAGATACAGGGGAAGGTTATGCTGGTTTTCAGACGAAAGCACGATGATTTGCGCTGAGACAATGAAGACATGGATATGACCACGTCAGAGCTCGTATTGATTATCGTTGGCGGTAGTTTGTGGACTTCTATGATGATTGTATCAGCTATCACTCGGGTATTCCCGAGAGCGCTCAAAGTCACAGCCCCACTGATTTGCAGGAGTGGGGAAGAGATGACAGTCTTTGTTGGCAAGGCAAGCTATCACAGACCAAGTGAACATGGCCTCACCATTCAATGCGTGGGTAGCACGGGAGGAAGAACCGTCACATTACGCGCCTTCTTTCTGGCATGGATAGTCTTGTCAATGCCTATGCTGATCATTGGGATGGCATTCCTCATAGTCATCCAGGTGTTGTAGCGGGATCGGCTGGAGACATCCACGCCGATCAGATACGAGGCAGAGAGACCTCAATCAGCCCTACCCCTTCAGCCCCAGATGGTCACAGGGAGCGTCTGTAATAATGGCGATGTCATCAGCCCACCAGCGCCTAGCCGAAATCCAACCTGTGCCCCTTTGTATCCAAGCTGAGGTTGACTCCCTATCCCCAACTGTGATATTGTCCGAGGCGAATCCCCGAGGCACAAACCCTAAGCCGTAGTTGATGCCGCAGCGCGGTAGGAACAAGATTAACCACAAGGGGGCAGAAATGGTCAGACATCGGTCTCATCTTCTATTTCGTAGGCTGATTCCGCTCGTCGCTGCTGCCAGCCTGCTGGCCTGTGCGCTTCTGGTGGGGCTGATTTGCCCTCAGGGTGCGGCGGGGGAGACCGCTACGGTCGGATGGATACATCAGTTCGGCACTAGTGGCAATGATTCGGCCCGGGGAGTCTCGGCCGTGGCTGGCTCAATCTACGTTGGTGAGTTTAGAGGGGACCCATACCCGCACCAGTCCTATGTCCACAAATACGACGCCGTTGGCAGCGAGGTATGGAGCACCGAGGTCTATGACAGCCGCGAGAACGGCCTGTACGGTGAGGGACTAGATGCGATGTATGCCTGCTCCAGCGGGATCTATGTGGCCATGACCGGGCTCTATGGAGGGCCAGATGGGGACGGGGGTGCTGCCGGTCTGCTCAAATACTCGGCCAGCGGAACCCAAGAGTGGGTCAGTGGAATAGGCATTGACAGTGTTAATGACCCCCACGTGGTATTCGCTGATTCCAGTGGCATCTATGTGGCCGGGAGTGCATTCGGGGTTCCTTCGGAGGAACGAGGCTTTGTCCGCAAATACGATTCCAGTGGCACAATCATTTGGACGAAGGAGTACAACACTGATCCAGACTATTTCCCCAGCGGAGTCTCGGCCTACTCGGGCAACGTCTATGTTGGTGGGGTGGTATCCGGCACCGGTGAGAGCTTTGTCCGGAAGCACGATTCCGCTGGCACCGAACTGTGGACCAGACTGCCGGGCTTTGCCCCGCCGGTAGCTGTCAACGCGGTTTCCGCTGACTCCAGCGGCGTCTATGTGGCCGGCGCGGCGCACGATCCGTCTGAAGCTGATGGCCGCCAGGCCTTTGTCCGCAAGTACGACCTCAACGGCAACAACGTCTGGACCCGCGAGTTCGGCTCGTCAGAGGACGACGTCGCCAATGCCATCTTCGTCAACTCCAGCGGCATCCATGTCGCCGGCTACACACAGGGCCAGCTGCCGGGGCAAACCACCAAGGGTGGCACGGACGCCTTTGTCCGCAAGTACGATGCCAGCGGCAACGAGGTGTGGACCTACCAGTTCGGGAGCAGTGCCGACGACAGTGTCACCAGCATCTCCGCCGATGCCACGGGCATCTACGCAGCAGGGGATGCTGATGGCGCCATGCCGGGCCTGACCAGCTCTGGAGGCCAGGACGTCTTCGTAGTGCAGATCGCGACCAACGATCCCCCGGCGCAGCCCACCAACGTCTCCCCAGCCGATGCCGCCACCGGTGTGAGTCTAACACCAACACTCCAGTCCTCGGCTTTCTCCGACCCCGACGCTGGGGATACCCACAAGGCATCGCAGTGGCAGATCACTGCCACGGCGGGCGACTATTCCAGCTACGTCTTCAATAGCGGAACCGACACCTCGAATCTCACTACCATCAGCGTGCTGTCAGGAGGGCTGGCGAACTCCACAACCTACTACTGGCATGTGAGGCATCAGGACAATCATGGCGCCTGGTCTAGCTGGTCGACGGAGTCGCGGTTCACCACCCTCGCTCTGGCGGCGTCTCCGTCGGTGAGCACCTTGGCACCAACCGGCATCTCAGCGACCGCAGCCACGCTCAACGGGAACCTTGCCAGCCTGGGCACGGCAGACAACGTCTGGGTCTGCTTCGAATGGGGCCTGACCGACAGCTATGGCAATACCACCACTCTGCAGGGCCCCATGTGGGCCCCTGACACCTGGAGCTATCCCCTTAGCGGTCTGACTCCAGGGACCACCTACCATTTCAGGGCCAAGGCGCAAGGCGTGGGAACAGGCCATGGCTCGGACATGACCTTCACCCTGGCAACTGCGGTTCTGTCGGTGACCACCAACGCTGCCACCTCAATAGGGACCAGTTCAGTAACGCTGAATGGGGACCTTACCAGCCTGGGTACAGCGGACAACGCCTGGGTCTGCTTCGAATGGGGCCTGACCGACAGCTATGGCAGTACCACCATATTGCAGGGCCCCATGTGGGCCCCCGGCACCTGGAGCTATCCCCTCAGTGGTCTGACTCCAGGGACCACCTACCACTTCAGGGCCACGGCCCACAGCGGTGGAACAGCCTATGGCTCAGACATGACCTTCAGCACCGGCAATAGTCCGGAGGTTGAAGGTGTGGATCCAGACAGTGGGAAACGGAATCAAGACCTGACAGTCACCATCGCGGGCGCCAATCTCTATGGAGCGACGGTGGTCAGCTTCGGCTCCGGAATAACGGTTGAGGACTTCACTGTCAACAGCAGCACTGAGATCACCGCTGAGATCGCCATCGATGCTCATGCGACCAAAGGACCAAGGGACGTCTCGGTAACGACAGAGTGGGGGACTGCGACGAAGACGGACGCCTTTAGCGTGGTTGGTGGTGGGGGAGGTATTTGCGGCACTGGAGTACCAGGAATGCCCGATCAAGGGAGTGAGATGACGACAACGTTGGCTGCTTTAGGCGTTCTACTTGGGATCGGGTACTTGCTGGTGAGGAAAGGCGGGAAGAGTAGGAGGAGCAGCGTCTGGGCCTAGCAGCTGGCTCGGTCCCCATTGGGTGTTGCCTCGTCTGGTATAATACTGGTCAGAAAGGAGGCGAGCGGTCACCGCCTTTTAGCTTTGCATCCTCATAAGCCCTTGGTCACTGGT
>JAFNFZ010000249.1 GCA_017885485.1 Chloroflexota bacterium | reverse complement strand
CAAGGATCTTGTAGCAGTTGTAGGACTCGGTTGCGCCAGCATTGGATCCCACGTGCCAGCATCCTCCCGTGGCATAGAGGTTCTTTATGGGTGTCCTGTGGTTGGCCAGCTCCGGAGTAGGTCTGTTGCCTTCAACCTGCCAGTAGTTGCGGTCAATGCCAGCCATGGTACCCATTGGTGCCAGGTTCTTCATACGCAGGTGATCATATGGGCTGTTGGTGTCAACACCGATAACGTTGTCCCAGGTCATGTTGGGAGCATACTGCTGCCAGATCTGGATTAGCTCATCGGCATACCGCTTCTTGATCTCCAGCCACTCCTTCTCCGTATGACGAGTGGCCGGCGGGGCCAGTTGCTCGTTCTGCACCACATGTTTCCCGGGAGGAGCATAGGACGGATCAGCCAGACTATGACAACCTACCGTGGGAGCATAGTCCTCGAAGGGAGGCCATTTCCCCAGCTTCATGTACATGCACTCCCTGGCAATGTGGTCAGGGGAGGAGTCCGGTTGCATCCCCAGCCATTCACATTCGTGAATGTCGGGGAAGAATGCCTCAGCCTTATACTTGGGGGCTTCGTGAACAGCAAAGGTGTACCACATCAGGCAGCCGAAGGTCTTCTCTATCAGTTCCACCCGCTTGGCCAGCATCGGATCGATGTGCTCTCGGCCGATCAGGTCAAAACAGAGCTGGTGCGGGGCCATGCCGGCGCTGACCACGATCTTGTTGGCCTTGACCCGGCTGCCGTCCATCAGGTGAATACCTGTGGCCGCGCCGTTCTCGATAACGACCTTATCCACCTCAGCGTGGGTGAAGAACTTGCAGCCCATCTGCACCAATATCTGGTGGGCGGCATGGGCTATCTGGTGCGTTCCTCCCGGGGCAAAGCCTATCAGCGGCAGATATGAGGCGAAGCCCATAGCTGTGGGCCCAAATCCAGGTTCATTGATATCGTTCACTGAGGAGACCGCAAACCTCAGGATACAGGACTGTAGCTCGGGACTCTCAAACCATTCACTTATTACGCGGTAGGAACTAGCAGTAAGCACCACACCATCAGGAGTGAATCCGGCCTCCACCATCTTCGGGAAGAACTCCAGCTGTCTGTTAAAAATCTCAGGAGCCGTCTTGAATTCAGCCGGATTGTAGAGCATGTCTGCCTGGACTCTCCAGTATTCCTTGCTTCGCTCCATTGCCGAGAGCTTCACCCACTTCTCAGCATCCTTCTTGGAGAAGCGGGCAATCTGCTCGCCGGTGCGCTCCTGCATCGGGTCATACTTGGTACTGTAGATGCCGAGTGCTGTCTCATTGTTCTTGAAGACAAACCCATCGCTGCAGAGGTGCTGGTCCCAGCGGCCGCCGTACTCCCAGAAGTCGGGGAAATCGCGCCAAACGGGCAGATAGTACATAGGCAAGATGATGTTGGCATGAGTATTGCCCCGGAAGCCGGGGGCCGAGGTCTCCTCGGTGGCCAGACAGCCGCCGATCTCGTGTCGCCTCTCAAATATGCCAACACTCATGCCGCCGTACTTCATGAGATACATTGCCAGCAGTAGTCCCTTGTTTCCCCCGCCTACTATCACCGCATCGAACGTAGCGTCAGCCATTCTGCCTCCTTCTTGCCGATCTAATGGTCATGCTGTGCACTGCCAAGTGGTTCCAGCAAATCTTACATCGAAGAGGCAAGGCATGGCAAATCGCCTTTTCCTCAATGGACTGGCCGACTCAACAAGCCTGGGAGACTGCCAAGTCGATACCGAGGTCTGAAAAGGGCCAACTCCTGCCAGTACTGTGATTGTGGAGGCAAGAGGGTTGACTCGGAGAGAGCCAGTGGTTCCAGGAGCCAAGCTTGGTGATTTGGCAGCAGCGGTCAGTATCGCAGGAACATAGTAGCGAGGGAGCGATCAGTTGGTTCCGGATGACAGGGATCGAGACTGTCTCAGCCACTTGACTCGCGACCCCTCGAATTCCCGGATAATCCCTTCTATCTCAGGCGGCGTGAGGTCGGGGCACGCCACCTTGCACTGGTCGTCCCACCAATCGCGACATTGCGTCCGTGCGGGGCAGAAGCCACCGTTGTTGGTATTCATCAAGCAGCAGGCATCAAGATGGGCCCCGAGGTTCTTGAATGTGGTTCCGATCATGGATTCGTAGTGAAAATTCCTTCGCAGGTACACTCTTCGCATGTCCATCTCCGTCATGAGTGCCCGATCCGCCTGCCAAGACGGATTCAGGAATAGAAGAACCGGCCCGCTACGGGCCGGTTTCACTACTAGCTCCTCACTGCCCAAGTGACCATTTACAGGCCAGTGGCTCATCGCTTCCCAATGCCGGTCTATTGGTGATGTTTCTTCTGTGTCTCTACACCCCCGCATTGTATTAGTCGCACAACACAGCCGGTGCCCCTCAACCTTAGTTGGCAAAACCGTGTGGAAAGGTTCGTCTGGAGAACGGAAGCAGAGGAATCCGGAGAACGCTTGTGCTGCTCTGAGGCGCCAGTGGGTGAGATTCCGGGGGTAGCCATGGCTGTTATTTTGCTTTCATGGCGTCGCACAATGAGAAAGTGTTCCGCAATCGAAACTTGCATGAATGGAGACAGGCGGCTATAATGCCGATACCTCCTCCAGAATGGCGAAAAGGAGTCGTCATGGTCACGAGAGAATGCGAGAAGTGCTCTCCACGTGAGTGGGGAGCGGTATTGTCAAGTCTTTTCGAGCACGGGCTCACTGGCTTTCTGTCAGAGGCGACTGCCGAGGCACTGAGCAGCGATGAAGCAGTGGCGACGGTATATCAGGAACTAAGGTCGCTGGTGAGGCTGAAGACTGAGGTGGAGTCCATCCGGCCACAGAGCGATGTGCTTGCAGCGGCGAACGAAGCTCTGGTTCATTTTGCCAAACGGTTGTTTCTGGCGGCGCACCAGGCTCTGTTGAACAGCATCGAGGCTGAGACCGAGAAGGAACACTCTGAGAAAGACCTGTCCGGGGAACTCAGGGACACCAGGAAATTCCTGATGGAATGGCAACTGGTCAGGTTGAGGGCGGCCAGAGAAAGACTTGTTGCCAAGCTATTCGAGCTGGCAGAAGAAGACCGACGTCTCTTCAGGCGACTGAGTCTGCCAACGGCAATCCGTGCACAGGTGGGGTTGATCGGACCGGAGAAGGGTTCGGCTTCAGGTCTGCAACTGAGTTCTGAAGTCAATCACGGTTAGCTGTCGCCACCACGGCCAAGAGGAACCAGAATCCGCATCAGTTGCAGAAGCACAACAGCACCATCATGGGTCAATAGCCCTCGTAGCCAGTCCGGCGCTGTGTCAGGTTTCATCAGAGTCACCTATCTGGAGAAACCAGTTCTTGGGGTCCTGAAGTTGCTCAGCAATGCCGGGTGAAACCGAGCGACCCGTGAAGGCTTTGTTGTTCAGGAAAGGCACGGGCACCAACCCATTCCGCTGAAAAGCCCTAGCAAGTGATGTGCCTGCCATGCAGGTGCCCCAAAGAAGGTCTACCCCGTCTTGCTTGCAGCGTTTGATTGCCTCCGAAATCAGGTACTGCGCGACCTCCTGCGATTCGGTGAAAACATCCGGAATGACGCCTATTGTTGCCTGGTCTGCCTGCTTACGGCTCAAGACCAGATAGCCAACGATGGCCTGTGCCTGCTCAGCCACGTATATCAGGTAGT
>JAFNFZ010000248.1 GCA_017885485.1 Chloroflexota bacterium | reverse complement strand
ACTCGGACCTGGCGGACACCATGCGACGCCCTTCCCATAAGATAGAAAGACCTGATTACGGTAACACCTAATTATGACGCAACGATCCCGTTTCGGTAACACTTTGTTTTGACGCAATACGCCTATTGCATATTCTGAGGGGGTGTGCTACAGTTGCAGAACTGGTTTCAGTTTCGGTTGTCAATGGTCTGTTAGACTACCCCAACGCAGCCACGGGCTCTAGATGACCCCGACTCTAGCCAAATATGTCAGGAAAGGAGGTCATCCAATGAGCTTTGTGGACAAATCCATTCAGTGCTCCGACTGCGGGTCTACTTTCACCTTCAGTGCCAGCGAACAGGAGTCGTTTGCCCAGAGAGGCTACACCAACGATCCCAAGCGCTGCACATCATGCCGCGCCCTCAGGAAAGCCCAGGGTAACGGCAATGGCTCTTCGAGCTACGGCGCGCCCAGGCGACAGATGTATCCGGTGGTCTGCGCCGAGTGCGGCAAGAATGCAGAAGTTCCCTTTGAGCCCCGAGGAAGCAGGCCAGTTTACTGCAGCGACTGCTACACCAAGGTTAGTTCCAGCAGCATGCGACGCTAATCGAAGCCAGTAGAGGGCGGGCAATCCCGCCCTCTACTCCTTTCTTGGGCGGAATTCCGTCACTCGGGATATCGGCTTTCCCGGGGGAAGAGGGGCAAATCCTATGGAGCTATGCGCTGTCGCCCATCATTGGCTCATCGACACCCTGCCAACAGCCGGCTCATACCATGCCAAGTGTAGGAAGTGCGGGGCGAAGAAGGTCTTCCCTTTCGAGGACCCCCGCTTCAGATTCCGCATGTTCAGGAAGCCCGTGGCGCAGTCAGTCACAGAGCAGACGCTTGGCTTGCCCGCGAAGACAAGCTAGCAAGAATCTCGTGGAGAAGAGAAGGCAAGCGGATGATATAGGATGCGACTCCATCCATCATGTGACCACGGCACGAGAAGGAGGCATGTGGAGTGAAAAGGTACAAGGTGGTGAGCCAGAGTGGAATACTCAAACCACCCTACGATGACAAGAGCACGCCGGAACGACAACTTGAAGACTTCCTTAATGGACAGGCGGAGGAGGGTTGGCTCTACAGGGATATGAAGACCTCTTTGACTTCAGACCATAGGCTCGGTATTGACTTCATGATTCTGGAAAGTGAGAAGGATCCGTATTAGCGGGGGCTGACTGTAAGTTGGCGGAGAGGCATCAAACCGAACCTAGAGCATAGCGCTCTTCTCTTGGTGGCTCTTCAGGTTGCCTCTGGCAGCCAGGCGGAGGTTGCATCATGGCGGAAGAGTCTTCCTGCCGCAGACAATGGGAGGAGAGGAAGTGGCAAAGTTCACTATTTCTCAGACGGTCAAGGTTGTTGACCAGAACAGCCCGCATCATGACCTCGTCGGGTCGGTGATCGTCGTTACCCCTGAGAAGGGCGGCTTTTTCTATTGGCTCAGGTTTGGCCCCAGTCCGGATGGGGGACGATTCGGTGAGGAGCAACTTCAGGCGATAGCCCATGCTGGCAGCACAGGACAGTAGTCTCTTCCCAAACGGTGGAGGACCTGCTGACTGTGACGGTTTGACAAATATCTCGGCGGCGATTCATAACGACAAAACGAACGGCTTGGAAAGAAGGTGGCTCTATGCAGCATCCCAGTAGCTACGCCGATGCCATGAAATGTATCAAGAACAGACGGTACGCTCCGCCGGCGAGTTTCATGATTGAAGGCATGGTTGACAAGATGATTCATCGCATCTCTGCTGAGCAGAGGGTCAATCTGACCAGAACCGCTGCCCGGAAGCTTCGAAACACACATACAAGGCTCTTGACGGCACAAAGCGGCCGTATGGCACTACGAGCGACGGCGGAGCAAGCCTACCAGGACGTCGCAAGCGAGATGGCGGCAGCAGCCTGAGGTTCCGCGGCAGCCAGAGCGGGGATTGTACGGAGGTCATGTTCATTGGACAACACAACCAGACTCACCCTGCAGAGTGTAGTGCGCATACTGGATGATGTGACAGGACAGCCTGGAGAGGCTTCGTGGAGGGCAAAGGTTGAGCAAATACGTCCCGATGATCAAAGTGCTCTGCGTATCTTGGTTATGAGCATCGAACTGAAAATGGCGGATGTGCAGGCTGCTCACGAGGCCGTAAGCGCCAGACTGGGCGGCACGAATACCCCACCTGCGGCTGTGGCGGCCAAGGGCGTCACCATACTGAAGAAGCCGTCGCTCTCGCAGGGTGAGAAGAAGGCCATCGAATCTGCCCTGATAAACTACTCCCAACAGATGGGCCAGTTCTCGTCACAAATGACCCAGTTCAAGAACGCCTTAGCGAGACGTGAGTTTGCAGGATGGGCTTCTGCTGCATCCATCATCGATGGGTGGATCTCCAGCATGAGACAGCTATCGACCGATTTGGAGACCATGTTGAGGAAAGCCGGATAATCCTAATCCAAGCCAAGGTTGGGATGGCATAATTTCGCGTAGGATTTATGCTCCTATTGCATACTCTGCAGGGGTGTGCTACAGCTGCAAAACTGGTTTCAGTTTCGGTTATCAATGGTCTGTTAGACTACCCCAACGCAGCCACGGGCTCTGGATGACCCCGACTCTAGCCAAACAAGTCAGGAAAGGAGGTCATCCAATGAGTTTTGTGGACAAATCCATTCAGTGCTCCGACTGCGGGGCTACCTTCACCTTCGGTGCCGGCGAACAGGAGCTGTTTGCCCAGAGAGGCTACACCAACGATCCCAAGCGCTGCACATTGTGCCGCGCCGCCAGGAAAGCCCAGGGCAATGGTAACGGCTCTTCGAGCTACGGTGCGCCCAGGCGACAGATGTTCCCCGTAGTGTGTGCCGAGTGCGGCAAGCAGGCAGAAGTGCCCTTTGAGCCCCGAGGAAGCAGACCGGTCTACTGCAGCGATTGCTACAGCAGGGTCAGCTCGAACGGCGTGCGATTCTGATCAGAGGTGGAATTCAAATGCGCTTGGTGACAACACCGACGAAGAACGAGCGGTGGTTGGGTCATCTGGCATATGGAAAGGATTGAGAAATGCAGCATGAGGACGAGGTAAGACTAGTTGCCTATCAGATTTGGGAGGAGGAGGGTTCTCCTAGAGGACGTGAACTGGAGCACTGGTTCAAAGCTGAGGCTGTCTGTCACGAGAGACAAGGGCAGACCCAGCATGTGGCCGGGGATCTGACCAGTCGCACCCACCTGCCGACTCCCAAGGTGGCCCCAGCGCGGAAGCAGGCCAAAGTGGCTCCGCGGCATTCCCTGTAATCGCCCGGCTACCGGTTGAACCGGAGATCATAGTAAAAGGAGGCAGAACGCATGGCACCTAGAGCTCAGAAATCGGACAGCGTGTACAAGGTGATCACCCTCATCGGTACCAGCCCTGATTCGTGGGAGAAGGCAGCCGCCAGTGCTGTGGGCGCCGCAGCTAAATCTCTGCGCGACCTCCGCATTGCTGAGGTTGTCGAGATGGACATGCA
>JAFNFZ010000247.1 GCA_017885485.1 Chloroflexota bacterium | reverse complement strand
CCCGGTGTAACGCATGGCCGCCGGTGCGTCGCCGTCCACCGAGCCAAAGTTGCCCTGTCCATCTACCAGCATGTAACGCATCGAGAAATCCTGCGCCATGCGCGCCATGGATTCGTATACGGCCGCGTCGCCATGAGGATGGTACTTGCCCAGCACCTCGCCGACTATGCGGGCACTCTTCTTATGAGGTGAGCTATGGCGCAACCCCAACTCGTTCATGGCATAGAGTATGCGCCTTTGCACAGGCTTCAGACCATCGCGCATATCAGGCAAAGCGCGAGAAACGATTACGCTCATCGCATAATCGAGATACGATGTCCTGACTTCATCCTCTATCTTGACTTCCCTGACGGTTCCAATCTCCATCTTGCTCACTCAGACCAGGATTTCCTTTCTTCGTCGGCAGCAGAAGCATCATAGTAGTCAGCCACAGTGAAGCCTTCTCTTTCCACCTCCGCTATCTCATCGACCTCGTCAGCCAATTCCTCATCTTCCAGCCTGTTCCTCAGCAGACTCTCCTTGACATAGGGGCGAAATCCCTCTTTCTCTCTCAGAGGGAAGGACGGATGCCCAACCAGGTTGGGATGCTGGTACACTTCCCGTACGATTACTTTCACCTCACTATTTGCCCCCAGGCTTTTAACTGCAGCCATATACTCGTTGCCCAAGGAAATGAGTCTGGCTAAACGTACGCCGTACTTCGGTTCAACTTCGCCGGCGTACTCACCACGTCCGCTCTTGGCAAGCAGCCTTTGACCTTCCACCTGAAGCTTCAACTCCTCACCGGGAGCCATCCGCGCTAGAACCTCTTTCGCTGCCACATTGATGAGCTTCATTACTCTGGCCTTGCCTGTCTCTTCGATGAAAATGTCAACGACGACCTTGTGAGAATCGCCCTTTCGAGCCTTCTTCCCCAAGTGTGAAAGACGATCGAGATTCTTCCTGGCAATGTTGTTGCGGCGATCCAGTTCAAGGGTGCGTCCATACGCTTTTCTGGCTGCAGCATACTCTCCGACTTCCATCAGCGCCCTGCCCAGCCGATTGTGGGTCTCGACATCATCGGGGAAAAGCTCAAGAATGCTCTTATTAGCAGCAATTGCTTCCTTCCACCGACCCTGCAACGCGAGGGCGATGGCTTCCTTGGCATAGCCCTCTATGCTCGCCTTGTTTTCCTGTGGAGACAATCTACACCCCCGGGGTAAGAGTGGGACGGGCTCTTGGACGATATCCTTCCTTCGATGATATTCTACTCCAAAGCTCGACAGGATTTTAGGGCTTGCTGAGGCAATTTGCAAGTGCGCCATGATAGAATACCCACTGAAATCACACAAGATTGCGGACACGTAGTGGAGGTGATACTATGCCAGTAGTAACCGTGCAGATGTGGCCAGGCAGAACTCATGCTCAGAAAGCAGAGCTGGCCAGGCTTATCACTGACGCCATGGTGAGCGTGGCTCAGACTACCCCTGATGCAACGGTGGTTGTATTCGAGGATGTGGCCAAAGATAACTGGGCAGTGGGGGGCATGCTTGCCTCCGACACCAAGAAGTAGAATTGCTTCAACTCTCCATGGTATCCAATGCAATCATCGAGATGCATTTACGCCAACACTGCTCGCAGCACTTGCACCACAGAAGACACTCTATTGACCAGGACTCTATTGCCAAGGGTGCACATATGTCAGGAGGTATTTCATGGATAGCGTAAACATACTGTACATTGTGCTAGCTTCGCTATGCGTCATGGCTTCTGCCTTCTTCTCAAGCTCAGAGATAGCCTTCATCTCTCTGCAGCGGATCAGGCTGAAGCACATGGAAAGCCAGGGGGTTGCCCGGGCAGGCCGACTAGCGAAGATACTGGAGAAGCCGGAGAGATTCATCTCCACCGTGGTTCTGGGCAACAACTTCGTCAACACCTCGGCCGCAGCACTGGGCACGGCTATCGCCATATCCGTCTGGGGCAATGAGGGAACAGCCGTCATAGTGGCTACGGTGGTGGTGACAATCACCCTTCTGGTCATGGGAGAGGTCACACCCAAGATCGTTGGAGCACAGCACAGCGAGAGAATAGCTCTGCTCTACGTCACTCCCGTCAGGTTCCTCTCGTGGTTGCTGTCGCCGGCCGTGACTGTGCTGGAGTGGATTGGCAATACAGTGAGCAAGCTGATTGGAGGGACGCCGACGCGCAGGGCGATAATCACCGAAGAGGAGATTCGAACCATGATTTCAGTGGGGGAAGAGGAAGGAGTGGTAGAGGAAGCGGAAGCAAAGATGCTTCACAATGTCTTTGAGTTCGGCGACCATCCGATCGAAGAGGTGATAATACCCAGAACCGATGTGGTCTGGGTGGCAAAGGGAACCAGAGTGGCCGACTTCCTGAAAGTCTATTCCCAGTATCCTCACACTCGATTCCCGGTTTATGAGGAGACGACCGACAACGTCGTGGGTGCATTCTCCATCAAGGACATGTTGATGGCCCAGGCGAAGGGTGAGATTGGAGCCGAGGCTCTTATCGACGGTCTGGTTAGACCCGTCGTTTTCGCCCCCGAAACCAAGCGAATAGGCCCACTCTTCACCGAGATGCAGGCCAAGGGCAACCAGATGGCAGTGGTGGTAGATGAATACGGTGGGATCTCCGGCATAGTCACCCTGAAACAGCTTCTGGCCCAGGTGGTCGGACGATTCAGCGACGAGTTGTCCAGGCTGTCCCAGGAATTCCAGGCCATCGATGAACACACCTATGATGTGGATGGGTGCATGCGAATCGATGAGGTAAACGAAACCGCCGGCCTGGACCTACCCGGTGGAGACTACGAGACCATAGCCGGCCTGGTATTGCACCGACTGGGGCACATACCGACTGAGGGTGAACAACTGAGGCAAGGCAATCTGAAATTGGTTGTGAGGCAAATGAAGGGCTTGAAGATTGAGAAGGTGCGTATCACTAAGGAAGTAACCCAAGAATAGCAGCCTCGCGGGATGCCCACGACAGACATCCCGGCGGTCGCTATTGCCGAAGGGGCACCCTTACTCTTCCTTTGACTCCTTTTCAGTCTCGGGGCCTTCTTCCGGAGCCTCACCTTCGGCCCCGGCTTCAACCTCGGCCTCAGCCTCTACCACCTTCACTTCCACCTTCTCAATCCGGAGCACAGCCACTTTGACCACCACGTGCTCGGGATCGGTCAGAACAGTGATACCCTCACCGAGCGCAAGGTCGCTCACGTGTATTGCCTGATCTTCCTCGGCAAGTGAACTCACGTCCACCTCCACGCTGCCGGGGATCCTGTCGGGCAGGCACTCGATATGCAGGGTATCCAACTCCTGCGCCACGTAGTTTCCTTTGGTCTTCAGAGCAGGCGCTTCTCCGGTCAAGACGACGGGCACTTCCACCTTGATCTTCTCTTCCATGCTCACCTGGTAGAAGTCAACATGGACCAAATGGCCCGACAACGGGTCGCGCTGAACCCCCCGGACAACAGCGCTCCTCGGTTTCCTGGCTCCGTCAAGTTTGAGGGTGACGAGCTTGGTCATCCCTGCTTGTCCCAGCAGTTGCTCAAGCTGACCTGCATCGCATTGAAGGGCCAGCGATTCAACGTTGTGGCCGAACAGATGCACAGGCGTAATCCCCTGGCGGCGCAAGAATCTAGCCTTCTTACCCGTAAGCTTGCGGCCATGAGCCCGCACTTCCAACTGCTGCATGTCCTCTCCTTCTAGACGCTACACGGAACGTTCAAGCTGAGTTCTGACAAACCGGGAATTGAGACCTACGTGACGCTCACTGCCTTGCGTGTGTCCATAATGATACATCAAGCCATGCATTGCAGGCAAGAAGAGGTAGCAGCCGTCCAGAGTCCGCGAACCCACTCTGTCGGCGGAAGCTGATGCTGCCCCCTCATGGCATCAGCCCTGAGAGAAGAACCCCTGCAGAAGCGCGTGGAAGCGGTCTTTGTCCGCTCTGTGGGGAGCGTGGCCATAGCCAGAGAAGACCTCCAGCCTGGCCTGAGGCATTAGCTCAACCGCTTTGACGGCACCTGCCAGCGGATAGTATGGATCTATGTGACTCCAAACGATCAGCGTGGGCACCCTGAGCTCCGGAAGTCTCTCCAGGCACATCCAATGACCATAGGCCCCATTTTCCATCGCTATCTTCGGATATGGTTGCGGACGCTTCAACACCCTGCGCACGCCCCAGGCCGTCATGCCCAGGAAGCTGCCGAGGCGGGTCAGCCTGCTGAACCCAGCAGTGTCAATGAGGACCAGCCTGCGAACCATCTCCGGATGGCGCAGGGCGATCTCGAGACACACCCTGCCGCCAAGCGAATGGCCCACCATGAACATGTTGCCCAAACCCAGATGCTGCATCAATGCCAGTGTGGCGTCAGTGAAATCCGACAGGCAATAGCCAGCGTCTCTTCTGTCACTCAAACCATAGCCAACCAGATCGGGTGCATAGAGGCTGAAGTCCTTGGAGAAGATGGACATTGTCTCAATCCAGTCGCTCGAGTCGTTGGCTCCGCCGTGCAAGAGGAGCACAGGGAAACCTCTGCCCGCTCTCCGGTAGTGGATATCGTGGTCGCCAACCCTCACCCTCAGGCTTTCGACACATGCCTCATTCTGCAGGTTGGCGAGGGCAACCTGGTTGTGATCTGTCATACGGCTGATCTAATGATAGACGACGGCGTGTCTTCGTGCAACGTGGAATTGCGGAAGCCGGACGAGATGACTTATGATGGCACTGCCGCTGCGGGTGTCCTGGCCTGCAGGAAAAGGCAGAGAGCAGTCAAGGCCCGCGGGCTGACCGAGGGGATCTCGGTTCGGCGATTTCATGAATCCCAGACTGAGGGAGGTTCGCGCCCAACCGCTGGCCCGGGGGACGGAGAAGGGGATTCTCCTGACCGATCCCCTGGGCACAAGTGAGAAAGCAGACCAGACCGTCCGGGGCTCTTCGGCGGATAGACCTTCACTGCCACAGCAGATGCAGCGAGACCTACGGGATGAAACCGTGCCACGTCACCATGGCCTCCATAGGATCGCGACCGGCGCGGAATTGCGCCGCCGGCTTTGAGAGATCGGGGTACCCCACAGCTATGCCAATGATAATCCGTTTGGACTGAGGTATGTTCAGCAGGCTGCGCGCCACATCGGGGTATATGACTGCGGCCGCCAGCGCACAACTACCGACTCCGTGGTGCCAGGCCGCCAGCATCAGATTCTGCAGAGCTATGCCTGTGTCGATGAGCGACCACTCACCCAACGACGAATCCACGTAGACCACCACACCATTAGGCGCATCGAAGAACCGGGACATGGACAACCGCCACTGTATGACCGCTTCCTTGTCCTCCCTGGCAATCCCAAGCTCTCGAAACAGCCGCCTGCCGTCCTCCTTCGCACGTTCAAGGTAGCGTCCGGACAGCCTGGGCCAAGGTATGTCGAGCCGAGGCTTCTCTCCGGCCCTCATCATGGCCATGATGGTCGTCCTGTAGTTGCTCATGGCCTCGCCACCCAAGACGGCA
Organism: Chloroflexota bacterium; assembly: GCA_017885485.1. Lineage (GTDB taxonomy): Bacteria > Chloroflexota > Dehalococcoidia > UBA2247 > RBG-13-53-26 > RBG-13-53-26. Next base: position 5,284 of record JAFNFZ010000247.1, on the reverse strand, counting down.
AACTCCCAGGGCTGCGAGTTCTCCCACGAAGGTGCCCGCAGAGCAGCTTCCACGATCCGCTCCAGAGTCTCTCTACCCACCGGATCAGGTTTGAACGCACGAACACTCCTTCGTCCATTGATCGCTTCAATAACATCCATGGAGGTCCTCCTGCGATAGAGCCAGCCGAGCATAAGAAAGGAAGCCGGCTCGCTTGCTGATTCTAAGTCAGCGGATTGTCGACAGTGCACGAAGGCAAGAAGACTGTATCACAGGGAAAGGGACAACACAATTCGGATGGGGCTCGACCGTCAATATCGGACCGCAGGATTTCGGAGAATCCTGCGGTGCACCGATGAGGCACTTGGTGCAGTTGTCCGGAATCACCGCCTGCAACCAGAGGAATCGCTACCCCTCAACATCCTTCAGGAACTACGCGCTGCCTCTGGCAAAGCGTGACTCGGTTTCTCCGCCACCTCCTCGTGGCTCTGTTCAATGGGTAGGAGTCGTATTGCCAGCATGAAGACAATGATAGCCCAGGCAACGACCCCCGCTGAGACAGCGAACTCCATCCAGTGAGGGAAGTAGGTATAGCCCGGGCGAATCGTTTGCCACAGGAGGCTGACGTTAAAGCGATTGAGTATTAACCCGCCAATTACCAGCAGCGCGGTCCCGAATAGTCCTCCTCTGTTTTGTCTTACCTTCGGGATTGAGAGGAGAATGATGGGCAGCACCACCCCTACGATGACCTCCACCAGCCAGTAGACGTTCTGGGGATAGCTGTTGACGATCATGTCCAGTTGTCCGGCCACTGCCAGATCAGCGATCTTCATGATGAGATAGATGCCAAGGATGTAGGGAATCAATTTGCCCAGACCACTTAACACATCTCGGCTTACGGCGTGTCCGAATGCCATGCCACTCAGGGTGGACTCCAGAATCACCATCGCTGGGCCAACAGCCACGGCCGAGACGAAGAACAGGGCGGGCAGGATAGGTGTGTACCACAGAGGGTCGAGTGTATACGGGAGTAACAGCAGCATGGACCCAAGGGAATTCTGATGGCCTGTTGAGATCACAATGCCCGCTATTATCAGCGGGATCTGGATCATGCCAATGACCCGAAGTGGCACCTTCCAGTTCAGCCTCTCGAAGAGCGCCGGGCTCATCTCCAGGGCCAGCACCCCAGTGTACAACATGACGCACCAGCCGACTTCAAACAAGGGAGAGTGGATGTTCCAATTGATCATAATATGCCAGATATACCATGGTTGTCCGAGATCAACCAGCAAAGCCAGAATGACAACTATGTAGCCTAAGAAGGCAGTGAGAATCGCAGGCCTGACCACAGGATGGTACTTCTCTGCGTTGAAGATGTGAACCAATGCTGCCAGAGTGAATCCGCCCGCCGCCAGAGCAACGCCGCAGTAGAGGTCGAAACTGATCCACAACCCCCAGGCACGTCCATCGCTGAGGTTACTGATAGCTCCCAGCCCGTAGAGGTAGCGGATGATCATCACGGGTACACTCACAAGCGCCACTATGGTGAGAATCAAGGTNNCCGAATGGGAACGACCGTTTCTGCTGCATCATTTGGTCACCTCTTCCTTTTCGCCCTGGTGGTCACCTGCCTGACTCAGCTTCTGCTTTCGTTTGGTGAGCCAGTAGAAACCGGCCATGAGCACAACCACTCCGCCAGCGTAGTAAGGCAGGGTACGCATGGCGATATGAGGATTCTCCGTCGGGGCCTCCTCGCCAAGGGCGGGGAACCCCAGTTCTTCAGAAGGCACCGGCGAGATGTACAGCCAGGACGTGCCGCCAGCCTCCTTCTCGCCGTAGATATGGTCCACATACCTGCCATTTGAGGCATTGATACGTGCATGTGCTTCGGTGATAAGCTCGTCTCGTTCCCCTAGTTGCAGTGCCCCGGTGGGACATGCCGTAACACAAGCAGGTTTGAGCCCGCCGTCCAGACGGCCTGAGCAGAAGGTGCACTTGCGGATCCAGGGGAGCGGCTCATCCCACTGGAAGGTGGGTATACCAAATGGGCAGGCGACCATGCAGTAGCGGCAACCGAAGCATCGACCGTCATCATACACCACGGCCCCTGTTTCATCGTCTCTCTTCAGCGCACCCACAGGACAGGCCCCTTCACAGGCTGGATGCAGGCAGTGCATGCACTGGGTTTTGGCAAAGGCCCAGTGGAACTTCCCCTCGTACTCCACCTCCCTGAAGCGCATCGTGGTAAAAGTACTAGCGGAGAGCCTCGGGGGATTGTCATACCCCCCGTTGTTGGAGGTCTCCTCTGCCGGGTTCTCGTTCCAACTCTTGCAGGCAACCTGGCAGGACCTGCATCCTATGCATCTATTGCCATCGTAGAGCACTCCCTTAGACATTTGCCACCTCCCTCTCCGTGAGCTTCTTCACATTGCACAGGAAGGTTTTGTACTCCGGTATAGTGGTGTTGGCATCACCAATGTGAGGAGTAAGGATATTGCCGCTATCTCCCTTGACACGCCCTGAGTATCCCCAATGCCAGAGCACGCCAATCTGGTGAATCGTCTGCCCATCCACCTCAATACCCTGGAAGCGCCTGGTGACCACGGCCACGGCTTCAATGCTTCCCCGCGCCGAGCTGACTCTGACCCTCTCCCCCGGTTCAATGCGAAGTTCCTCCGCCAGGTCTTCGCCCAGTTCAACGTACATTTCGGGCACTATCTCACTAAGCCAAGGCAGATTACGGGTCATGATCCCAGTCTGCCAGTGCTCCGTGCAGCGATACGTGGTACCTACATAGGGGTAGTCAGCAACGCTGCCCCGGGGATTCATGAAGGTGCCGACAAACGCTGCCGGGTCGGTCTGTTGCGGGGACATAACGTTGTTGATGGGACTCTCCCAGGCCTCATAGGCCTCCGGGATAGGCCCGTCCTTCAGTCCATAGCCCCAGAGCTTGCCAACACCCTCAGAGTTCATGATGAAGGGCAGGTTCTTCTTGGAACCGGCAGCAGCGTTTATGGGGTCCCCTCCGCCATCTATCACATCACCACTGGCATCCCAGGCGGTTCCGGTCCAGCGGACCACGGGGCGACCCGTATCCCAGGGAATGCCATCAAGGTCGACCGAGGCACGGTTGTAGATGATGCGGCGGTTCCGCGGCCAGCACCATGCCCAGTTGGAGTACAGCCCAATCTCGTTCAACGACGAATCAACGTTGTTGCGTTTCTTGGCCTTGTTGATCGCCTCCATCGCGGCCGTGTTGCTGTTCATCTGCACAACCGTGACGAGATCGGGGTGGTCCTGCCTGTCCTTTGCCGTGGCCACAGTATACTGGTTGCAGAACAGCCAGTTGCCACATGATGTCTTGCCGTCGCTCTGCAGATCACCAAACCAATCGACCAACTCTCCGGCCTGGTAGGTCCGTGCCCCGACCGTGAAAGGCTCCAGAGCGTAGCCATTGATCTCCCTGGCCACGAAGTCAGGGTCGACTTCGTCCCCGTAGACTTCGTCCCCGTAAGGCCAGTCTAGATTAATGACTGGCTCCGGAAACACTCCGCCCTCTTCCTTGTAGATCTTCTGTATCTTCTTCATGAGGCGGCTCATGATATCCAGATCCGGCTTGGCTTCGCCTGGCGGCTCGACTGCTCTGTAGCGCCACTGCACCCAGCGGCCGCTATTGGATACACTTCCCTGTTTCTCAAAGGAAGCAGCAGCCGGCAGGACAAATACCTCTGTGTCGATATCGGCAGAGTCAACCCCAGGCCTTTTCCAGAACTCGGCAGTCTCGTTCATCCAGACATCACTGACCACCAACCACTTGAGCTTGCCCAGAGCCTCACGAGCCCCGTTCGAATTGGGACCACCAGACGCCGGGTTCTGGCCCCAGACCCACAGCCCGTCGATCTTGCCATTGCCCATGGCTTCGATCAACCCCAGATGAGTGTAGTTGACTCCGCTGGCCTTTCCCTTAGGGAGGTAGTCATAGCTGTCCTCTTGGTCAGTATTGGGCCACCACGCCTTCAGCAGGCTGACCACGTATTTGGGAGTGTACTGCCACCAATTCACCGGGTTGTCCGCGGCAAGTTCAGCTGGCGGCGCTGTGGCAGAAGGGGTGATCGTGCCAAGATAGCCAGCGAGCGAGGTGTCTGTGTCACTGTCGTTGGACACCTTGAGGTAGCCTGGCAGGATGTGGCTGAGCAGGCCCATGTCCGTGGAGCCCTGAACATTGGAGGTGCCCCTCAGGGCATTGATGCCACCGCCTGCCACGCCCATGTTGGCAAGCAGCAACTGAACTATGGAATAGGCTCTTATGTTTTGTGTACCATAGGTGTGCTGCGTGGCGCCCATGGCGTACATGATGGTACCGGCCTTGCCCTTTGCCCCGGTCCTGGCGTACTCGGTATAGACTTCCTCCAGCGTATCTACCGGCACACCGGTGATGCGGGACACCTTGTCCTTGTCGTACCGCCTGTATTGCTTCCAGAGCAGTTTAAGCACACAGTGGTCGTCCAAGTCATCCCAAGCCTCTTCCTCATTGTCGGATGCCCTGTTGGCCCAGTCACTCCAATCAAGACTGAGCAGCTTAGGCTCAGCATTGGCCATGGCCATGTTGTCATACTTCCAGGTGGAGGGATCATACTTACTGCCGTCCCATACACTGAAGAGACCGTCCTGACCTTCATCACCAGGCAGCTTCACACCGTTGTTGACGATGTAGGCGGCATTGGTATATTGCGAGACGTAGTCCGTATTGTAGTACCCGGGATGTTTCCGCATGTCCTCAAGGATGTGGTATATCATTCCGCCCATGAAGGCGATGTCGGTGCCGGATCTTATGCGGACGTATATGTCGGCCTTTGATGAGGTGCGGCTGAAGCGGGGGTCAACGTGGATCAGCTTCGCAGGGCTCTCCGGCCGCTGCATGGCCTCGGCAACCCACTTGAAGGATATGGGATGATTCTCTGCAGCATTGGAACCGATGATCAGGATGCAGTCAGCATTCCTGATATCGATCCAGTGGTTGGTCATTGCTCCTCTACCGAACGACTCTGCCAGAGCCGCAACTGTAGAGGAATGTCACAACCGGGCGCAGTGTTCGACGTACGTAAGGCCAAGAGCTCGATCCATCTTGGACAGAAGATAACACTCTTCGTTGTCAAGCTCTCCGCCGCCGAAGGAACCCATCCTGTCCAGTCGATTGACCTTCTTGCCGTTCTCATCGGTTTCCACGCACGCCTCATCGCGGGTCGCCTTAACCCAGCGGGCGATCACATCCAGCACCTCGTCCCAGTCATACTCCTTCTGGTCC
>JAFNFZ010000246.1 GCA_017885485.1 Chloroflexota bacterium | reverse complement strand
TTGGCTATAATCTTGCCCATGAAGGTCTCTGAGCTGGGTGAGTTTGGGCTGATCAAGCTTCTTTCAGACCTCATCCCCTGCGATAGCAGCCAGCACCGGATCCTGGTGGGCATTGGGGATGATGCGGCAGCCTGGGAGGGCGACGATCATGCCGTTCTGGCTACCACGGATGCTCTTGTCGAAGGGGTACATTTCCTAGCTGGAAGCCCCTGGTGGGAGTTGGGCTGGAAGGCGGTGGCGGTGAACCTGAGCGATATCGCGGCCATGGGNNGGTCAGGGGCGGTGCCCAGAGACCTGGTGGCTGTCACTGGCTACCTGGGCTCTGCGGCAGCAGGGCTAAGGATGCTGAGCCGCGGTCTCAGACTAGCGCCGGAGACCTCCGATCTTCTGAAGAAGGCCTATCTTCAACCACGGCCCAGGGTGGCCCAGGGACAGCTTCTGGTGAAGGGTGGGGTGCGGGCAGCGATAGACATCAGCGACGGGTTGCTGGCTGACGTTGGCCACCTGTGCCAGGCCAGCAAGGTGGGGGCGATGATAACAGTGGACCGTGTGCCCGTCCATCCTCTGATGCGAGCGGCTTTCCCGGAGGAGTCACTGGGCCTGGCTTTGACCGGCGGCGAGGACTATGAGCTTCTGTTCACGACCGACAAACAGAACATGAACCATGTGAAGGCGGCGCTTGAGGCGTCGTCTGTTGGGGCCGGTTGCCCGGTGGCCATAATCGGTGAGATAACTGAGGGGCAAGGAGTATCCTTGCTGACGAAGGATGGGCGGCCTTTTCATGTGGATGGGCTGGGCTGGGACCATTTCAAGAAAGGGGGATAGCGCATTGAGAACTCTTGTTCTTGTCAAACCCGACGGAGTACAAAGGGGGCTCATAGGAGAGATCATTTCTCGCCTGGAGAAGAAGGGGCTGAAGATTGCGGCCCTGAGGATGCTTCAGATGGACAGGGCCATGGCCAGGCGGCACTACGCGGTGCACGAGGGGAAGCCATTCTTCGGCGACCTGGTGGACTTCATAACCTCGGGGCCTATCGTGGCGGCGGTCGTTGAAGGCGATAAGGCGGTGGAGGTGGTGCGCACCATGATGGGCGACACCGACCCGAAGAAGTCTGCACCGGGAACAATCAGGGGGGACTTCGGACTGGACATTGGCCAGAACCTGATCCATGGCTCCGATTCAGAGGAGAACGCCCGGAAGGAGATCAGCCTGTTCTTTCCGGAGATGTGAGATCTCAGGAAAGTCGGCACAGCGGGCCGGAGCCATTGATGCCTTATCAAAAAGACTATACGGCCCTGGACAGGCCGGAGCTGGTGCGGTTCGTGTTCTATCCGAGGAGGGACTTCACCGATCCTCCCCCCAACGCCGTTGACCATTTCGTCACTGTGGACGCGGACGTGGCCCTCTCGTGTCGCTTCTACGTGCATGACCCCAACTCGCCCACCATCCTGTTCTTCCATGGCAATGGCGAGGTGGTGAGTGACTACGATTACATTGCTCCCATCTACGGCAGTCAGGTGGGGGCNNATGGTGGCCGACGCCCATCGCGTGTTCAAATATTTCTCAGCCATGTTGGATGACAATGGCCATAAGGGGGGAGTCTTCGTCATGGGGCGTTCGCTGGGGAGCGTGTCTGCCATTGAGCTGGCATCAGGCTATCAGGATGAAGTCAATGGCCTGATTGTCGAGAGTGGGTTTGCCAGCACAGTCAGGCTGATGACGCGGCTGGGATTCCCAAGGGACTTCCTGGGCATACATGACTTCGGATTCCCCAATCTGTCCAGAATCCGCACCGTTATGCTGCCGACCCTTATCATCCACGCCGAGTGCGACGGCCGCATTCCGCTGGAGGAGGCGAAGGACCTTTATGAGAATGCGCCTTCCAGTGACAAGCGCCTGGTGGTCATTCCAGAGGCTGATCACAATGACATCATGATGGCGGACATGCCGACCTATTTCGGCGCTATACGGGAGTTCATCTTCAGGCCAGATCGCGGGGGAAGGCCATGACTTCGTCGATGGAAGAGGCGTCGCAGAAGAGCATGACCAATCGATCCACCCCAAGGGCGATGCCCCCACATGGGGGTAGGCTGGCCGTGGCCTCCAGAAACCTGCGGGGCATGGGGATGTCCTGGCTTCCCTCGGACCTGCGCTGCTCGATCTCTGACTGGAAGCGCTGCTCCAGTTCGGCGGCGTCGGTCAGCTCGCTGTAGGCGTTAGCCAGTTCCAGCCCGCCTATGAATACTTCAGCGCGTTCAGCGACCAGCGGGTCTGTGGCCTTCAATCTGGCTATGGCGGCGCTGGCTGCAGGGTAGTCCATGAGCACGCTGGGGCGATTCAGCGGCAGGCTCGGTATCACCCTGTCCACAAGGTCGATATCAAAGCGCTCACTGTCGGGGTGAGAGACGGGGTCCCAGCCTGCGGAATCAAGAAAAGCCCGTCTCACCGTCGCCCTAGGCCACGGCGGAGTGAGGTCGATCCTTCTGTTCTGATAGCGGGTGGTTGACCCCAGCCCCAGGCTGCCAGCGACATGCAGTATGAGACGTTCGGTATCCTGGATGATCTGCATGTAGTCGGCATCAAGGCGATACCATTCAAGCATGGTGAATTCCGGGTTGTGGAGGTGTCCTCTTTCCCCCTTGCGGAAGCAATGGCAGATCTGAAACATATTGCCGTATCCGCTGGCGAGGAGCCGCTTCATATGCATCTCCGGTGACGTGGAGAGAAACCAGTCGTTGACCCGGAAGGGGGAAATGAAGGGTTCTGGAGCAACCGTGGGGACCAGTAGCGGGGTATCTACTTCAAGGAAGCCTTCGTTCCGAAAGAAGTCGCGGATGCTGTCGTGAATGAGGACCCGGCGCTGGAGATTGGCCTTGATTTGAGCGAGGCGCGGAGACTCCCCTTCTGTCACAGCCTACTTCTTTGTGCCGGTGCGTTCCACATAGGTGCCAGTCCGGGTGTCCACCTTGATTACGTCCCCCTCTTTCACAAACGGGGGCACCCCGACCGTGGCGCCTGTTTCCAGAGTGACTGTCTTCTGCTGAGCGGTGACCGTATCCGTTTTGGTGGTGAAAGCGCTTCGTGTTACAGCCAGCTCGACGAACTTGGGCAGGTTCACGTCGATGATCCTGCCGTGCATGATGAGAATGGCGACGGTGACGCCTTCCTTGAGGAATAGTGCCTTTGAGCCAATCTGTTTCTTGTTCACGGGGTGCTGCTCGAAGGTCTCGGTGTCCATGAACACGTAGTGTCCGCTCTCTTCGTACAGGTACTGCATCTCGTGGCTGGTGACGCTTACTTCCTCGACCCTGTCTCCCGAGTGATAGGTTATTTCTCTGGCCACGCCATCGAACAGGTTGCGCAACTTGAGGCGATATATGGCACGCCCCTTGCCGGGCTTGACGAAATTGACGTCTTCCACTACGAATGGATTACCGTCGATCATGAGCTTGGTATTCCTGGCTACCTCTGAGATTTCCGTCATCTCCC
>JAFNFZ010000245.1 GCA_017885485.1 Chloroflexota bacterium | reverse complement strand
TGCAGCTTTCTTACGGATGCCGCCAGGTCGCGATTGGCGTTCTGGTCCTTGCCGCACTCTGCGAGGCTGTCCTCATTCGGGGTCTCAATCCCAATGAACACCCTGTTGAACCCGGCACCCACCATCATCCGCATTAGCTCCTCATCGTCGGAAAGCCCGATGGAAGCCTGTGTAAAGAGCGTAAAGGGATAATTCCTCTCCTTCATCCAATCTCTGATAGCCGGAAGTATCTCAGCCTTCAGCTTCTTCTTGTTGCCAATGAAGTTGTCGTCAACAATGAACACACTATTGCGCCAGCCGAGGCGGTAGATGGCCTCCATTTCCCCGACTAGCTGCCTCGTACCTTTGGTCCTGGGGACATGACCGTTAAGTAGAACTACATTGCAGAAGTCGCAGTCGAAGGGACAGCCGCGTGAATACTGGATGCTTAGGGCGACATACTTCTTGGTGTCGATGAGATTCCAGGCTGGCACCGGGCTCTTTCTGATATCGGGCCTCTCTTCTGACCGGTAAATATGCTGGGCGCTCCCATTTCCCAGATCTCTCACCAAGCTGGCGGTTATCGCCTCAGCCTCGCCCAATACAAAGTGATCCACTCCCTCGAATTCTTCATAATTGGTGACAAACAGTGGTCCGCCAGCGACTATCTTCACGTGTAGCTGGTTACAACGCCTGATGACCTCCCGCACTGACTGCTGCTGCACGCCCATGGCGCCGAGGAACACGTAGTCTGCCCAGGCGATGTCAGCATCTTTCAGATTATCGGTATTCATGTCGATCAGCTTCTTGTTNNGGGTAGCGCGGATAGACTAAGAGAATGTTCAATTGCTGCTCCTTAGTTGAGCAATAGTTACTGTTGGGGCCAGCTCAAAGTGACGGGGGAAATCACGCTCAAAATGATACCAGTTGTTTAGGCTGTCTGTCTACGGCAGAAGATCACACGTGAATCCTTGTGTCATGCCGCATCACGCCCGCGAAAGCAAGACAAGTGCGAGGGTTACTGATATAATAGACAATTCATTATGTCTCATCGTTATGTCTTATTATGTCATGGGGTGCAGCGTGATCCGTGCCCCAACGGTGCCTGGGTGGCAGGGCAATAGCGCTCATCGGCAAGTTGAAAGGGGGGGGAAACAGAAGAGTTGTCTTTCAGAGCCGCTCCATGGGCAAGGGAAGAATCGCATAGTGCTGTCGGTGGCAGTTGAGGATGGCGAGAAAGAAGATTGCATACCTGGGGCCGCCTGGCACCTTCACCGAAGAAGCCACCCTGAAATATGATGAAAAGGCACAGCTTCTTCCATTCCTGAGTATCTCCGCTGTCGTGGCTGCTGTTGACACGGGCATAGCCGAAGAAGGCGTGGTGCCTATCGAGAATAGTCTCGAAGGATCTGTCACGGAAACACTTGACCTGTTGATTCATGACTCAGGACTACTGATCCGCCAGGAACTGGTCCTGCCTATTGAACACCATCTGCTGACCAAGCCAGATGTTGAAGCTCCAGAAGTGAACGTAATCTTCTCTCATCCACAAGCGCTGGCACAGTGTCGCCGCTTCCTGGAGAGGTGTTTCCCCAAAGCTCAGGCCGTGGCTGCGCTCAGTACTGCGGCGGCTGTGGAACAAATGATGTCTTCCTCAACTCCGGCTGCTGCCATCGGGACTCAAAGAGCAGCAGTACTTCACGGGGCCAGAATACTTGCCAGAGACATTCAGGATCGTTCGCCAAACGTCACCCGCTTCGTGGTTCTGGCGCCACAGGATCATACTGCCACGAACCGGGACAAGACATCCATTTGCTTTTCATTTGACGACGATCATCCCGGGCTGCTCTGCAGTGTGCTGGAGGTATTTGCCCAGCAGAACATCAACCTGGCCAAGATAGAGTCGCGGCCTTCCAAGGAAGGCTTGGGGAGATACATCTTTCTGGTTGACCTGGAGGGGCATCGTCAGGATCAGCTTATCAGTCAAGTACTGGACAGGGTGCGGACCAGGACTTCCATGCTAAAGGTCCTGGGATCATATCCCAGACACGAGGAGAAAGCCTAATGCAGACGACCGGAGCTTCAGAGAAGATCGAGGACAAGTCCGAGTTCGACCTGGACTGGGATGACAGGCATGTGGTGCCGCCCGTAGTCTATCCTGATCTGGCATTCCTGTTCAGCCAGGTAGAAGAGATCACCATTAAGAAGGTCGATGCAAGGGATGGAGAGGAGATCCTGGACATTGGATGCGGCAGGGCTACCGACGCCATGCAGTTGGCTGAGAGAAGCGGGAGATGCTGTGGAATAGAGCCATCGCACAACATGATAATGCATGCGGTAGGCCAGATACACCAGAATGGCACCCAGGTTGTCTTGCTGCGGGGGATAGGCGAACACCTGCCCATGAGGAACGATTCCTTCGACAAGATAGTCTGTAAGGGCGCGCTCGACCACTTCGCCTGCCCCTCAAAAGCCGTGGAAGAGATGGCCAGAGTGCTCAAACCTCAAGGAAAAGCGATAATTACCGTGGCCAACCTTGACAGCTTCAGCTGCAGATTGGGGAGAGCCATATTCATCAGAATTCGAAAGGTGCTGCGGCGAGAGGAATCCATCTACGAGAAGATGTGGGAGACCCCTTTTGATCATACGTACCGATTCGACTATGACTCTCTGCGACATCTGGTAGAACCCTACCTCGAGGTAGAGCAATGCTACGGCGTTTCATTGTTTTTCGGCTTTCCCTGGTGGGGCATGGTGCTGGACAAGATGCCCAGACGAATCTCGTTCGCCGTACTGAAGATCCTGGATAAGGTAGCCCGGCGCCTCCCCTCATTGAGTGATGCCATCGTCATCAGTTGCAGGCCGAAAGCCCCAGACAAGACTCTGGGGTGACTGCGACAGCACACCACGGGTAAGATGCTAGTCCTTGACCAGCATGAGGCAGACGACGCCGTACTTCCCTGTTAAGGCGTGAATCTCCCTGATTTCCCTGTTGAAAGCATCCACTAGTCCGTCGACGGCCGTTGTGACTTCAGGCCAATCATCATACTCATAATCATGAAAACCGATCACGCCTCCCGACACCAGACGGGGCCAGATGACTCCGAAGTCGTTCTCCACATATGACTTCTGATGGCAACCGTCAACAAATCCAAACGAGAACCGCTGCCCGTCAGGAAACCTGATCTTCCTGGAGTCCTCTCTGATAGTGACTATGTTGTCGAAACCTCTCGTTGCCTCATGGTAGACTTCGAGCATCGAACGACCATGGAGAAAAGCGTGGTAGACTTCAGAAGCTTTGACATCTCCCCTGCCTACAGTCCTGTCCAGCCAGGGATCGAAGGTATCAACCGCGTACACCTTCTTGCCATACCGCTTGGCGAATCTGGCCAGCTTCGTGGTGCCTCCTCCCATATATGCACCGATTTCGATGATATCTCCCTCCAGATCATGCAGAGCCCTATCCTCCATGAAGCTGATCATCATGGCGATGATGGCCCACGCAAAAGCCGAAGGCAGCAATGGCCGTTGAAGAATTCGTGGGATATGAGGGCCTCATCAGCTTCATGGAGGATAGGGCTCTGCATGATCTGG
>JAFNFZ010000244.1 GCA_017885485.1 Chloroflexota bacterium | reverse complement strand
TCCAGGGGCCTCTGCCTGCCAACCCACCCGGTACGGCGGGGTCATTCTCCCCCAGAGGCCTGACGAATGCCCCTACGAGCAGGAGGTTGACCGAATACTCGGTCTCTCCTCGCTTGATGGCGAAAAGCCGGGGAGGAAAGCCGATGCCGAACTCCTCGACTGCTATCCCTGCCCTTCTGCAGGCCATGAAGTGCCCCAGCTCATGGCAGGTGATCAGGAAGAACAAGACACCCACGAAAACCAGGATGATGACAGCAATGCCCATAATCTACTTTGGTCTCCATTTGGCCGCGTATTCCCTGGCCCATGCATCCGCGGCCAGTATTTCGTCGAGTGAGGGTTGTCTTACCGTCTGGTGGCGTTCCAGAGTCGCCTCCACCAGCCTGGCGATATCCAGGAAGCCAATCCGGTGGGATAAGAAGAGATCCACCGCCACTTCGTCGGCAGCGCAAAGCACTGCCGGGTAGGTCCCCTCTCTTTCTGCCGCTTCTCTGGCGATTCTGAGACAGGGGAACTTGGCCACGTCTGGGGGCTCGAAGTTGAGAGACGCTGGCCTGCCGAAGTCCATTCTGGGAAGGTGAGGGCTGGACAGTCTTCTGGGGTAGGTTATGGCATACTGTATGGGCAGACGCATGTCCGGCTGACTGAGCTGCGCCTTGATTGAGCCGTCGGTGAACTCCACCATGGAGTGAACTATGCTCTCGGGATGAATCACCACATCGATACGTAGCGGTGGCAGACCGAAGAGCCAGCGGGCTTCGATGATCTCCATCCCCTTGTTCATTAGTGTGGCCGAATCAATTGTCACCCTGCGCCCCATTTTCCAGGTGGGATGTCTCAGGGCCTGTTCCGGAGTGATCTCTGAGAGCTGACTCGGGGAGTGACGAAGAAATGGCCCCCCGGAGGCCGTAAGGATCAACCGAGCCACTTCGTTCCTGCGCTCACCCCTCAGGCATTGCCAGATGGCGCTGTGCTCGCTGTCCACCGGGGTGATCTCTACCTTGTGATTCCTTGCCTCGCCCATGACCATTGCCCCCGCCATCACCAGCACCTCTTTGTTGGCCAAGGCCACACGCTTCCCCGCTCGGATTGCCGCCAGGGTAGGAGCCAGTCCGGCTTTGCCTGAAGTGGCTACTACCACAACGTCCACATCGGGGTGCGAGGCGATTTCCTCTGCCGTCGCCAACTGTGCAGGAGCAACATCGTATGGAGGGCTGTCGGGCTGCGGTTCTCCCTCTGTGCCCTGAAAGGAGACCATCCGTGGCTGGAATTCCCTGATCTGTTCTGCAAGTAGCGTGGAGTTCTTGCCGGCGCCCAGGGCCACTATGCGGAATCTATCACTGAAGATGCGTCCTATCTCAAGAGTCTGCTGGCCTATGGAACCCGTCGAGCCGAGGACGGCTATCCGCTTCACTCCACCACCCATATGACGTAATAGTAAACGATTGCACCTGTGAACACAAGGCTGTCTATTCGGTCGAGGATGCCTCCGTGGCCCGGGATCAATCGGCCGGAGTCCTTTGCCCCTGCTCTGCGCTTGATCATGGACTCCAGAAGGTCACCGAGTTGAGCGACGAGGCCGATCAGACAGCCGAGAGCTATGGTCTGGACATAGCTGAGCGGCAATTCCCAGTCGCCCAGGTTGAGAAGACTCCGCAGAGCCAGGGCCGCCGCTATGGCCGCAATGAAGCCGGCGATTGCCCCCTCCCAGGTCTTCTTCGGGCTGATGGTCGGTACCAGGAGGTGCCTGCCCCAGGTGCGGCCAATGAGAAAGGCTACTGTATCACAGGCGAAGGTGGAGAACAACACGAAGAGAACCAGTTCCCTGCCGTGGCTCAACTCTCTTAAGGTGACATAATGGCTCAGCATCCAGCCCATGTAGAGGATCCCGGCCAGCGTCCATCCCCAGTTGACTAGGAGTCTTTCTCGTCGAAAAGCGAGAAGCCAGAACAGAGGCAAGGCCGCTGCTGAAGCCAGCAGTGACGACGTGACAAAAACATTCTCAAAATGTGCCCCTGCGACGAAGAATAGGGCCCAGGCTACCCCCAGAATTGTGAGGGGCTGACCTCCGGCTTGAGTTGCCAGGCGATAGAACTCAAGGGAGCCGAGTATCGCCAGGAGACCGATCAAGAAGATGAGAAGTGGAACACCCAGACCGGGGATGTCAAAGTAGGCGAAGATTAAGACAAGGGGGATGGCCCATAGTGCGGTGATAACCCTTTGTCTCATCTGCGCTCAAAGAAGTCCTCTGCAGACAGTGTCAGCCTCCAAAGTTCCGCCTTCTCTCGCTATAGGCGATCAGCGCTTTCCTGACCTCTTCCTCGTCGAAGTCCGGCCAGTAAGTAGGAGTGAAGTAGAACTCACTATAGGCTGATTGCCATAGCAGGAAGTTGCTCAGCCTTGCCTCGCCAGCGGTACGTATGATGAGGTCGGGATCAGGTAATCCGGCACTATAGAGGTAGCTGCTGAACAGGGGTTCGTCGATGATCTCCGGGTCAACGCCTTCCTTGACAATTTGCTTTGCCGCATTCAGAATCTCGGCTCTGCCGCCGTAGTCGAAGGCAACACTCAGCGTCATCACGGGGTTATCCTTGGTCAGCTCGATGGCATAGCGAACCTGTTTCTGTACACGTTCGGAGAGCCTGTCGATTCTCCCCAGATGGTTGAGTCTCACGCCTTCTTCATGCAGAGCTTTGGTCTCCCGTTTTATGACCCGACCGAGGATGTGCATGAGCTCTCTGACCTCTCCCTTGGGGCGGCTCCAGTTCTCTGTTGAGAATGCATAGAGTGTCAGGTACTTCACCTGGTACTTGACGAAGCTCTCGACAACCCGCCGGATGTTCTCCGTACCAGCACGATGCCCCTCCAATCTGGACACATTGCGCCTCTCAGCCCATCTTGCGTTTCCATCCATTATGATTGCCACATGGGCTGGCAGAGGCGTGATTGTAGTGCTGTCGGTCTGGGTCTCTCTCATTCTCGAAGGGAGGGCAGGTCTTCTGAAGATAGGTGAATGGGTTTGGTCGCCTGGGTTGCTCTGGTGCGGGCCATCTCTCTGGAGGACGGAATCGGGCTAAATCTCCATGATCTCCGTTTCCTTATCTTGCCCTATTTGGGCTATCTCAGCTACGAAGCGGTCGGTCAGCTTCTGCAGCCTGTCTAAGGCTCGCACGTTCTCGTCGTGCGACGTCCCTTTGTTCTTCTCCAGCTTCCTCAGTTCCTCCATTGCATCCCGTCTGAGATTGCGGATGGCCACTTTTGACTCTTCCACTCTCTTCCGCACTACTTTGACCAGTTCCTTCCTGCGTTCCTCCGTGGGTGGAGGGATAACCAGCCGGATGACATCCCCATCGTTGATGGGATTCAACCCGAGGTCGGACTTGAGCAGAGCTTTGTGGATGTTTGTCATGATGCTCCTGTCCCATGGCTGCACCAAGAGGATCCTCGCCTCAGGCGTGGAGATAGTGGCAAGCTGATTCAAGGGAGTGGGAGCACCGTAGGCCTCAACCTTGATATGATCTACCAGAGCTGGCGTAGCTCTGCCAGACCGTATTGTCTCCATCTCTCTCTTGAGGACTTGGGCGGTTTTCTGCATTCTTCCATCAACTTCCATGAGGATTTGGTCGATCATGCTTCCACCCCCGTGAAGACCAGAGTCCCGATTGCCTCCTTTGCCACAGCCCGTTGTATGCTGTTGGGCGCGTTGAGGTCAAATACGACTATGGGCAGGTTATTCTCCATGCATAGAGAGAAAGCTGTGGCATCCATAACCTGGAGCCCCATATTCAACGCCTGGCGGTGATCTATCCGGTCAAACTTCTTGGCGGTGGGATCCCTTTGAGGGTCTGCGCTGTAGACACCGTCAACCTTGTTCTTGGCCATAAGCAGCACCTCTGCTTTTATCTCTATTGCGCGCAAGGCTGCTGCCGTGTCTGTGGTCATGTAAGGATTCCCCGTGCCGGCAGCGAAGATCACTACCCTGCCCTTCTCAAGATGTCGAATGGCGCGAAGTCGTATGTATGGCTCGGCTACCGACTGAATAGGGATAGCTGATTGAGTCCGGGATACGAGCCCCTTCTTTTCCAGAGCATCCTGAAGCGCCAGAGCATTTATCACAGTGGCCAGCATTCCGGCATAGTCGGCGGCAGCCCTGTCCATTCCCGTTGCTGCGGCATCGGATCCACGCCAGATGTTACCCCCGCCCACAACTATGGCTACCTCAACTCCGGATTCGTCCTTTACCGCCTTGATCTGCTGAGCGACCATTCTCAGGGTATCTCCATCGATCCCGAATTGGCCTTTGCCCATGAGGGCCTCACCACTCAGCTTTAGAAGAATGCGCCGGTACTTGGAAGTAGACATAACCCCCCATCTACTTGGATATCTGGAATCTGGCGAATCGGCCTACCACCACTTTCTCGCCGACCTTGGCGGAGACCTCAGCTATGATGTCCGAGATTCTTCTGCCTGCATCCTTGATGAAGGGCTGAGCTAAGAGGCACACCTCCTCGGGAGTTGCCTTTGTTCCCTGAGGTATCTCTTCAGGAGAGATGTACAGAGGGTTGGTGGCAGCTACCTGCAATGCCAGATCATGCGCCAGGACCTTGAACTCATCAGTGTGAGCTACGAAATCACTCTCGCAGTTGACCTCAACCATGGCCCCAATGCGCCCTCCGGAGTGAACATAAGCCTCGACCAATCCTTGGGAGGCAACGCGATCCATCTTTTCTTCGGCCTTGGCCAGACCTCGCTCTCTCAGGATTTCACTTGCCCTATCCGGGTCACCTCCGGCTTCTTGGAGAGCCTGTTTGCATTCCATTACTCCGGCGCTAGTCTTCTCTCTCAAATCCTTAATCAAGGTCACTGAAATCTCCACTACGCTTCTCCTCCTCGGGAACAAAGGTTAACGAGGCAAGGGTTTCTATGGCTTCTTCGCCGGCCTTCTCTGCGCTCTCCTGTTCCGCTTTTTCTATGATCCTTCTGCCTTCCAGCACTGCATCGGCTATTCTGCTGCACATTAGCTTCACCGCTCTAACTGCGTCGTCATTGGCTGGAATCGGATAGTCAACTTCGTCGGGATTACAGTTGGTATCTACGACTGCCACAATGGGGACCTTGAGGGTCTCTGCCTCTGCCACAGCAATTCTTTCTTTGGAAGGATCAACGATAAACAGGGCGCTCGGAAACTTGGTCATTTCCTTGAAGCTGCCCATTTGCTGGTTCAGCCTTTGAATGGTTCTTTCCATCTTCAACGCCTCTTTCTTGGGCAAGCGGTGGAAGAACCCTCTGACCTTCTGGTCTTCCAGGTGGACAAGGTAGTCGACACGCGATTGAATAACATTGAAATTGGTGAGCATGCCACCTATCCAACGCTGGTTAACGTAGGGCATCCCACATTTCCTCGCCTCTTGTTCAACTGCCTCTTGAGCCTGTTTTTTTGTGCCTACGAAGACGATATCGCCTCCATTGGCCACCACTTCTGTGACGAATCTGCACGCTTTTTCCAGCAGAGCCATTGTCTGCTCGAGGTTGATTATGTGGATGCCATTTCTTTCAATGAAGATATACTTCTTCATCTTTGGATTCCATCGACCAACCTGGTGCCCGAAGTGAGCGCCAGCCTCCAGCAGCAGTTTGACCGAAGTAGAGTTCACTGTAGCCTGTTGTGTCATATCACCTCACAAGATGTAGCGGCCGAGATTCTCGTCCCTGACTAAGCTCCCGACTTGCTCGATAACATATGCGCCATCTATCTCAATTCGTTGGCCTTTCCTCTCTGGAGCTGTGAAACTCAAGTCTTCCACCAGTTTCTCAACAATGGTAAATAGCCTCCTGGCGCCGGTATTCTCCGTTCGCTCATTCATCAATACTGCCAAGCGAGCTATCTCTTGAATTCCGTCCACTGTGAAGGCCACGTTGACTCCTTCGGTCGCCAGAAGTGCTTCGTATTGCCTGACCAAGGAGTTGCGCGGTTCCACCAGGATTCTCTCCAGGTCCTGTTGGCTGAGCGGATTGAGCTCCACGCGCAGGGGGAAACGCCCTTGAAGTTCGGGTATGAGGTCGGATGATTTGTTCTTCGAGAAGGTGCCGGCGGCGACGAAGAGTATGTGTTCGGTCTTCACTGGACCATATCTTGTTGCTACCGTAGTGCCTTCCAGTAAGGGGAGCAAGTCGCGTTGCACCCCCTCCCCCGATATGTCCCTTCCCAGGTCCAGCTTGGGGCCGCAGATCTTGTCCAGCTCATCGATGAATACAACGCCGTTGTCCTCTACCCTTCTTATGGCCTCATCTATCACCTGGTCGAAGTCAAGCAGTTTGTTGGCTTCCTCTCGGGCAAGAATTCGCCTTGCTTCCTTGACGCGGACTTTGCGCTTTCGCTCTCCGCCAGGATGTCTGAGGCTCTTGTAGTATTCGCCGAAAAGACTGTCATCGTCAATGTCCATCTCCAGACGCGGGTCGAATGCTGAAACGTTTGGCTCTGAATCACTGACTTCGATCTCAACAAGCTGGTCGTCCAACTTGTGGTTGGCCAGAAGCTTGGCTAGCTTGGCACGAGTTAGGGTCACATCTCCCTTCTCCCAGGACGAGGGGCGTTTCGATACTTTGGAGACGGTGGCTGAGATCTGCTGACTCTTCTCTTTTGCCTGCTTACCCCTTCGGGCCAGTTGCTGGTAGAGGTAGGCGGCAATCTTCTCAGTGGCCAGTTTCTCTGCACTACTCTCTATTTGCTTCAGTTCTTCGCGATAGACCTTGGCGGCGCTCACCTCCACAAGATCGTGGATGATTGACTCCACATCGCGCCCTACATAGCCGACCTCGGTGAACTTGGTGGCCTCGACTTTGGTGAAGGGGGCATCCATCAGTCCTGCCAGACGACGCGCCAGTTCTGTCTTCCCGACCCCTGTCGGCCCTATCATCAGGATGTTCTTGGGCATCACATCGGAGCGGATCTCCAAGGGTAGCTTCCTTCGCCGTTCGCGATTGCTCAGCGCAATAGCCAGCGCTTTCTTTGCCTCTTGCTGGCCGATGACATACCTATCCAGCTCTTGAACGATACTCCTGGGTGTCGAAACGGTCATCCTGGTCTCCCGAGGGATGGTCTGTACTTTGGCGTACAGTCTAGCATAGAGGTTCTGGGAAGGCAAGCGATGCATCGGCGATGCATCGCCACAGATTGACTTGG
>JAFNFZ010000243.1 GCA_017885485.1 Chloroflexota bacterium | reverse complement strand
CCAATGCATTGTGGAACTGCTACAAAGCCAAAGACGGGAAATGGATCATGCTGGTCATGCCACAGACAGACCGATACTGGCCTTCTTTTTGCAGGGCTATAGGGGAGCCTGAATGGGAAAAGGATCCCCGCTTTGATTCTCACGCAAAGAGGATAGAACACAACCTGACCCTCATAGCTGCACTCGATGAAGTCATGGCCGGCAAGAGTGCTGCTGAGTGGGAGTCAATTGCACAGGAGTTTGATTTGGTACTGGGTCGGATTCAAACCCCTCTGGAGGTGGCTAGCGATCCTCAAGCCTGGGAAAACGGCTTTTTCGGAGAAATAGAATACACTCCAGGCGTGCATTTCAAGATTGTGAATAGCCCTGTCAAGTTCAGCCAAACACCAGCCAGAGTTCGGTCTCTGGCTCCCGAACTAGGGCAGCACACAGAGGAAATACTCCTGGAACTTGGCTACACCTGGGATGATATGACTAGGCTCAAGAACGAAGGCGTGATTCTTTAGCATAGAGAAGGAGGCACCATGGGAATATGTTATCAGGGCAAGACGCTGAAGGAAGCAGTGGCCGAGAAGGAGGGGATCTTCAAGGAAACCGGCTATGCCTACGGTCTGAAAGAGATCAAGCTGGTGGAAAGCGATCCAGCCAAGTTCATGAGGTTCCAGATGAGGCTGGTAGCTTCGTGCATAGGCGCCAGAGAGATGGCCAAGCTGATATCGGCCAATCCGATGTCTCTGATCCAGGGTGAGTTGCTGTTCCTGCTGGCGACACCCGAGGGTGATTGTGTCTCGGCTTCCTACGGGCTGGCCGGGCATGTTCAGGCCTTCCCGTTCATGATACAAGCGATCGCCAAGCTCGGCTTTGAAGAAGACCCGGGCATCACGGCTGGTGACGTCTTCTTCAACAACGATGCCTTGTATGGTGCTCCCCACAACGCCGACTGCTACAATTTCGTCCCCATCTTCTATAAAGACGAGTTGATAGGCTGGACGGTGGGGCTTAATCACATTGTCGACGTGGGAGGTCTCCAACCTGGTGGCCTGGGGACAATCTCCCCTAGCGTCTTCACGGATGGATTTACCGTTCCGCCCACCAAAATCGGCGCAAACTTCAAGACACACAAGTGGTGGGACTTGCACTGGAAAAGGCGGACGCGCACAGAGGTCTTCAACATCCTGGATGACAAGATGAGGACCGCGGGATCCGTGGCACTGCACAACAGGGTCCTGGAGGTTGTCGAGGAATTCGGGGTCGACTACTTCAGGCAGGGTATAAAAGAGATCATAGAGCGGGAGAGGCGGGTTCTGATTGAGAGGATCAAGACCATGGCGGTCCCGGGGATGTATAACTATCTCCACATGAACATGGTGAACTACAAAGGTATAGTGGGCAAGCTCTTTGCCGCATCCAACAGGGACTGGTTTATGCATCAGCCCGCGGAAATGCACATTCTCCCCGACGGCAGGATACACGCCGACCTGGAAGGGTTGACCAGCGAAGATGAGTTCCACTGCAATGGCTATGAGTCGGCGCTGAGGATGCTGACGTCGCTCGGCTGCTGGCCGATGTTTGCCTATACCCAGACTCTGAATACGGCTTTGCAGTACATGACGAGTTGGAACATCCCCCCCGGGTCCCTGTTCAACCCTCAGAATCCGTTTGCAGGCACGGTCATGTCCCTGATGCAGGTGGGCAAGTACATCTGGATGTACCAGAACTGCCTGAGTTTGTCTTTCTTCTCCAGGGGCTACCTGGAGGAATGCTTCCCTCAGGATCCGGCCGGTGTTGGCTACGGGCTGGCGGGAGTCATGAAAGACGGCTTCCGCTGGGCCGGTGGCGATATGACCCTCATTACCTGCTGGGCTTCAGGCGCCACTCCCTTCAAGGATGGTGATCCGGCATCGGTTTGCTCGCCTAACCCGGCGGCAGATCAGGGCGAGGCCGAGTTGGCCGAGTTCCTGCAGCCCACCAATCTCAACATAGGCAGGACGCTGATCCCGAACTACTGCGGCCACGGCAAGTTCAGAGGCGGCCTGGGGACCGGCATTTGCCAAATGATCATGGAACCAGGCCAGTCCCTCATCGCAGCAGTGATGGGCGCTACCAGCGGCCAGGGAAGATGCGCCTTGGGAATGTCCGGCGGATACCCAGGCCTCAGTGACGTGGTGTACTTTGCTCACGATACCAACATCAGGGACATACTGAAGGAGGGCAAGCCGTACCCGACCCATTTCGTCGAGATAGGGCAGTGGCTCAAAGACGGCCGGCTGAAAGCCGGTAGCGTGGAGGTCTTCAGGGGCTCCTCCCCGAACGTCCCGCTCAAGGACGGCGACCTGATGGCCTGCGCCTCCGGCGCCCGAATGGGATGGGGTGATCCGATCGAGAGACGTTACGGCCTTGCGGAGAAAGATGTGCACTATGGCTGGATAACACCACAGGCAGCCAAGAGCATCTACGGGGTGTTGACTGATAACAAAGGGCAAGTGAAGGTGGCCGAAAGCGATGCACTGCGTGCCGATATTCGGAAGGTGCGGAAGGAGAAATCGCTGGATGCCAAAGACTGGTGGAAGCAGGAGCGAGAGAAGGTACTAGCCAAAGACTTCAGCGAGAACGTGCGCAGCATGTATACCGACTGCCTGAAGTGGCCCAAGTTCCGCAGGGAATTCATGGGGATGTGGCAGTTGCCTGAGGACTACAAGGTGTAGAGAGGAAAGGGGAGACATGGAAGAGAAAAGAGACGATCGTTTCCCAACGGAGAACGTGAAGCTTCTCGTCGAAGGCACAATCAGCTGGGAAGATGCCAAGAAAGCAATGCGCTTGCGACCCAAGGACAAAGACCGCTTCTGGAAGTACCTGGAGGTGCTGCAACAGAGGGTGCCGTGGAAGGACAAGATCCTGCTGCGCATTTCGGATCACCTGTATATAGTGGCCAAGCCTGACGCTAAGAGAGTGGTGAAATGCGATTGCGGGCATGAGTTCGGCGACTACCGGGTCAACTGGAAGTTGAGCTGCCGGATTCGGGTCAGGAGAACTGTTGAGGAGATGACAGAAGTATTCGGGATTGAGGAAGCGACGCTTGATCCGTCATTAGTGGAACTCAGGGAGTACTACTGTCCTGGATGTCTTGCCCAGTTGGCAACTGAGGCAGTGCCGGTGGGATACCCCCCGATAGTGGAAATGCTGCCCGATCTGGACACGTTCTACCGGGAATGGCTGGGAAAGCCATTGCCTGATGAGCGACCGGATTGGTTTCAGAACAGAACCCTAGAAGCACCTGCACGCTGGATGGAGGAGGGATAGCATGACGAAGAAAGTGGAACAAGGATACCAGATTGCCCAGGATGCCGGGGGTTCGATGACCGACACTTTCCTGGTGGACAGGGATGGAAGGTTCACCACCGGCAAGTTCCTGAGCAACCACATTGAGGAGAAGATCAGCTACCTCGGGGCGCTTCAAGATGCGGCCCGACGATGGGGCTTGACCTCGGCTCAGGTCCACCAGGAGGCTGTGTCGTCTACCTACACCGGCACAGCCATGGTCAACATTCTGGTGACTCGCGGGGGAAGCAAGGTAGGGCTTCTCATAACCAGGGGATTTCGCGACATGCCCATTCAGGAGAGGGGGCTTACGTGGCTGGGGCAGTCTTACGAGGATATACTGCATCAGCAGTTGCACGAACACACACCATGGATGGTACAACCTGAGAACATCAGAGAGGTAACTGAGCGAATCACTGTCGGGAGCTACTATTCCCAGCACCACCTCCCTGCAGGCACAGTCGTCATTCCGCTGGTGGAGGCGGACGTGGTCAAGGGAGTCAACGATCTTCTGGGCAACGGGGTGGAGGTAATAGGCATTCTAACCCTGGCCTCCTATGCCAACCCGGCTCATGAGAAGAGGATGGCAGAGATCGCCCGGGAGATAGTCAAGCAGCGCGGGCTTGACGTGCCTGTGGTGGCCTCGCATGAGATGTGCTCCGTTCCAAACGAGAACGAACGGTTGAAGACTCTCCTCATTCAGTGCTATACGGCAGAAATGGCCCGAAGGCAGTACTTCTCAGTCGAAGATGCGGCTCGGAAGGAGGGATTCAAGCACGAGCTTCTGACGTTGCTGGCCTATGGAGGGGCGGCCACCATCAGATATACTAAGCTGGCAGAAGCGGCCATCTCAGGACCCACCGGCGGTCTACTGGGTGGCAAATTCATGGCCGACTTCCTGCACCAGCCGAACGTTGTGTGCTGGGACCTGGGTTGCACCACCTGCGATGTTGGTTTGATCGCCGGAGGGCTCCTCCCCGTAAACAAGGAGCCAGAGTTCTCCGGTCATCGTTTGAGGATGCCCATGATCGCCATTGACTCCATCGGCGCCGGGTGCAGCCATGTGGTTCACGTCGAACCAGTGACCAGACGGATTACCATTGGGCCAGATAGCGTGAGAGATGCTTTGGGCACCATATATGCTTCCAACGAGATCACCATTGGCGACATAGACATGGTT
>JAFNFZ010000242.1 GCA_017885485.1 Chloroflexota bacterium | reverse complement strand
AATTGCCATACCAAGCCCTCCAAACAGTGCCCCTATACCCCCCCCGAAACCCAAAGCAGCACTCCATATCGCACCGGCACAACACCCCAGTAGCCCCAACAGCACAGCTCCGCAACCGGCACGCTCCAGGAAATGCCGGTAGCCTACACGCCGTCTGTTTGAATTCCGCCGCCTCCCCATAGGTCGAATTGCCTACCTCAAGATTGCAGTGGTGGATCCAGCTCCCTGGGCTGGACAACGGTCAACCCCAGCGCAAAGACCGAGATTGCTGACGCGGAGACGCCAGCATGACACGACCATCCTTGGACAAGCACCCTTACTCTCCCTTTAGCCATAGGAATGCCTGATTCCCGGCAATACAGAGAGCAGCGACGATCGCTCCCGCAATAAGTACACCCATGGCGACATAGAAAAAGCCCGCTTGCCTTCCATGCCGAGAAGGAAGGCAACCAGTGAGCCGGTCCACGCGCCAGTAACAGGAAGCGGCACGCCGACAAAAAGCGTCAGGCCTATCCCTTCCACTTTTCCAATCTTCTCGCCCCGGCGCCTGGTGCGTTCAAAAACCCACTTGATGACCGTGTCGAACAGTTGTACTCTCCCCACAACCCTCGTCACACGATCGAGGAACAACAAAATGAAGGGCAGAGGTAGGAGATTGCCCACAACGGAGAACAGGAAAGCGTAGCACCAATGGAAATCGTACACAAAGTATGCGGTTGGAATACCCGCTCGAAGCTCACCTATGGGTGTCGCTGAGATCAGCACCACCCATAGAACCTCTTTGAACTCCATAGTGCCTTCGTGCGATAAAGCAAACGTGGCAAGTCTAGGACTTCGTTGTTTCTCTGTCAACTTCTTCTGAACGCGGGCACTTCTGAACGTGTGAACGTGGGCATTGACACAAGACTGACTATCTGAAATCAGGCCAAGCCCCTACGGAACCATGGTCACAAAGCGCTTGCCATCCCGCTTGCACACCATCTGGATCACATACCGCCCGGTCATGGCACCGCTGGGCAGACCACCACCCGGCTGCACCCACTGCCCGGCCATGTAGAAGCCATCCAGGCCAGGCAGGGTCTTTTTCATATTGAGAGTCACTACCTGCGGCGTCATCAGCCAGCCCTCNNGCCAGGAAAACGCCTGCCCAGCAGACTCACCACCGTATCGGCAATCTGCTCCTTCTCTGCCCGGTAACGCGCCATATCCCGGCGAAGCGTCTCCCAATAGGGGAAGTTGGATTCCATCATCACTGTAAGCAATGTCTTCCCGGCCGGGGCCAGGGTGGGATCGAAGTTATGGACGCGAACGCTAAGCCATTTCCTTTCGTCACCAGCTATGGTCAACGCCTTCTCCAAGGGGAAGACCATCCCGGAGATGATCTGCGGCATATCCTCAAAGGAACGATTGACTCCCAGACCGATATAGATCAGCGGGGCAAAGATAGGGAGTCTCTGATAGTAGCCATGAATCCTATCATCGACATACTTGCCGTCTAGCATGTCGAAGATGGTGGCATGGCCATCGGCGGCCGAAATCACATAGTCAGCACGGAATTCGCTGCCGTCAGCGAGTCTGACACCCACAGCACGGTGATTCTCCACGAGAATCTTGGTCACCCGGGATTTGTATTTGACCTGACCACCCAGATCGAGATAGCGTTTCTCGATGGCCCGGGAAAGCCTCATAGAACCGCCGATGATGTAGCCAGCCGTTTTCAGATGCATCGTGGCCAGGGTCATCAGGATGAATATGGAAGAGAACTCCGTGATCCATACCTGCTGCCAGGCTTCGCGCAGCAGCGGGTTCTTGAAGTGCAATGCGAGATCCTTCATGGTCATGCGGCCCCATTTTCTCATGTCGCCGAGATAGGGCAGAATCTTGAACAGGAACTTCAGTCCATCGATAGCGCCGTACATCTCAGGCGGCTTCTCCACAGGAAGGGAAAGGCGAGTGAGACGCCGGATGGCTCCGGTGCATTGTCTAATGAATCGGCTGTCCTCCGGCGCCAGTTCCATCATGTGCTGTTCCAGACGGTCGATATCAGTATACATGGTGAAGACCCTGCCGCTGGCATCTTCGATTTGATAGAACCGATCCATATCTGCCACCTGCTGTCCCTGCAGGGCTCCCAGTTCCATCCAGATGGGATACAATCCAGACATTCCTCCGCCGGGCGATGAGCCGACCAGCCAGTGCAGGCAGCCATCGACGGTATAGCCCTTACGCTGCCAGGCAGTGCACAGTCCGCCAGGCTTATCATGCATCTCAAAGATGGTCGTCCGATAGCCGTTCATCTGCCCATAACAACCAGCAGCCAGGCCACCGAAACCAGCACCGACGATGATCGCCGACTTTTCCATAGTCCCTCCCTTTTCCCATGGGAGTCTCCAGCAACTCCACACGAACGCCCTGAAGACACAGGGATTCTACCATGGCCGCCGATGCTCATGCCATGGTGATTTGACAATGGCAATAAATCAGAATATACTGATATATCAGACAATACTCAGTGCAGTCCCCATGAAGCTGAAAGGTTGGAGGTGAAAGCATATGGTGAAGAGCGCGAAAGAAACGGTCTGCAGACCACCGGCGGAAGCTGCTACGGGTTGTTGCAGCGTTGAGGCAGTGGTGAGCATTGATGAAAGAGGGCAGATGATCCTACCCAAAGAGATCAGGGACAAGGCTGGCATCAAGGCGGGCGACAAGTTGGCTATCGTGTCCATGAAGCAGGACAGCACGCTGTGCTGCATCACTCTGATCAGGGTGGAGGCGCTTGCAGGGATGGTCAGGAGCATGCTTGGACCGGTAATGAAGGAGATCTTCTAGAATGAGTGAGGTATCCAAGATGAAAGAAGAAGAAATCAAGAAGGCAGTAAGGGAGGGGTATGCCATGACGGCCAGGCAGGGCAGTTCCTGCTGTACGCCGGTGACTTCCTGCTGTGGGCAGGTTGATCTGGCACAGAGCATCAGCAAGAGCATCGGATACACCGACGAAGACATGGGAGCTGTCCCTGAAGGAGCAAACCTGGGCCTCGGCTGCGGCAACCCAGTGGCTCTAGCCTCACTGAAGGAAGGCGAAACCGTCCTCGATTTGGGGTCTGGGGCTGGATTCGACTGCTTCCTCGCCGCGGGCAAAGTCGGCAGGCAGGGAAAGGTTATCGGCGTTGATATGACGCCGGAGATGCTCGACAAGGCAAGAAAGAATGCCAGGCAAGGAGGCTATGAGAACGTAGAGTTCCGGCTGGGGGAAATCGAGAATGTGCCCGCTGCCGACAATTCCGTTGACGTGGTCATATCCAACTGTGTCATCAACCTCGTGCCTGACAAAGCCAGGGCTTTCAGAGAGACCTACCGCGTGCTGAAGCCCGGGGGCAGGCTGATGATCTCCGATCTGGTTCTGTTAAGGGAACTGCCTGAGGCGATTAAGAACTCCGTCGAGGCATACATCGGCTGCCTCTCGGGCGCGAGCATGCGGGACGACTACCTCGAGGCCATGCTGGGGGCAGGATTCGAGGATGTCCGGGTGCTTGATGAAACACCATTCCCCATCGATCTCATGGCCAACGACTCAACGGCAAAGGCAATCCTGAGGGACATGCAGACAACCACCGAGATACTGGCCGATGTAGCCAGATCAGTGGTCAGTGTGAAAGTCCAGGGACTCAAGCCACTCAAAACACGCCGAAATCGTATGCGCAGGACTTCCAAGGCCACTGCCTAGAGCGGCTCATATTGGCTCCTCTCAACCCTGCTTGCCTATTCTCGATCCGAAGACGAAGGCAATGCCCGCCAGTGCCGCTACGCTGAGGATCGAGGCATGGAAAGTATCGGTGACATCTATCAGGAAGCCAAAGAGCACCGGCATGGCCAGCGGACCAACGTTTCCCAGTGCGGAGGTGAGGCCAACAACACTTCCCGCAGTGACAGAGAGTCGTTGATCCTTGGTGGGCATGGTCAGGCTGATAGTAAGCACTCCAATGGTGCTGAATCCCGCCAGGAAGATGCAAAGGAGAACCAAGGGAAAGGGAACATAGTTTATCCCTACAATGGATGCTGCTGCTACTACCCCCGAGATGGCGACGATGGTACTGCTATTGCTGATCCTATCGGACACCAGTCCCACCACTGGCCCGGCCAGAAAGAAACCCAGCGGAAGCAAAGAGGCCAGCGCCTTGTTGAGATCTTTCATCTCCAGTACCTTGGGTAACCAGGTGGCCAGTGTATCGTAGCTGCCCATCGATGCCATCATGAATAGCAGCAGCACCCAAACGTATTTGTCCCNNTGCCTGTGGACAGGCCCGGCCTGGTTGCGGCCCACTCCTTCACTATCAGAGGCAGGCAAGGGAGCACCATAGCCAGGCTCACTCCAAGGAGAAACTGGCTCAGGAGGAGAACGGCATAGCCGGCTGA
Source organism: Chloroflexota bacterium (assembly GCA_017885485.1). Taxonomy (GTDB): domain Bacteria; phylum Chloroflexota; class Dehalococcoidia; order UBA2247; family RBG-13-53-26; genus RBG-13-53-26. The sequence goes on along the minus strand of JAFNFZ010000242.1, from coordinate 986 downwards.
GAACGACCTCAGCACAGCAAAACCTACTGTCAGAGGCAAAGCTATGCGGAAGGCATTGAGGTAGCCAATTCTATCTCCCACCAGCCCCCATGGTATTCTGAAGATGACCAGGCTGATCATAGCCGCTGCGAAGATCAAGCCGAAATCAGCGTGGGAGAGGTGCATCTCCTCCATGATGACAGTGACCATCGGGGCCGTACAGAAGAGCAACAGATGGAGCATGAAAGCGATGGCGAACGAGAATCCCACCATCACGACAGCATAGCTTCTCCTGTTACCATTCACAGCCAAATTCCCTTCTGTCATCAGGCAGACCCTTGTACCAACGAGCAATACCACAGGTTAGCAGGGGACGAACTGGAAGCCAATATCACATCCGTCCGGAGAGCAGTAGCTAACGACTCCAAGTGCCCAGTGGAGTATGTTGTGAGGAAGGTGAGGACGAGGAGTTGACTCACGATCAACTTGGGGAAGCACAACCGAACCGATGAGCGTATAGCCAATCACCCATGCATCAGCGGATTCAGCCGTGTCGCTGGAGTCAGCGCAGAGCCAATCCAGAGCCGAGTCATCGGACACGGAAGGAGCAGCCGAACCAAGCTGTATCTGCTACTCCTGCTCGAACACGGTTCTCCAGGCAAGGGCTGCCACGACAGCACCGACGATGGGAGCGACTATGAAGAGCCAAAGTTGGCTAAGCGCATCCCCGGCAACAAAAACCGCGGGCCCCAGACTCCTGGCGGGATTGACGGAAGTTCCAGTTATGGGAATCCCAACCAGGTGTATGAGCGTCAGTGCCAGACCGATCGATATACCAGCAAATCCAGCAGGCGCTGCCTTGTGGGTCGAACCAAATATCACAAGAAGGAATATTGCCGTGAACACGGCCTCAAAGAGAAAGCAAGCCCCAAGCGAGTATCCAGCCGGTGATCCATCTCCGTAGCCGTTCTGGCCCAAACCGACGCTGTCCAGAGAATACCCGTCCA
>JAFNFZ010000241.1 GCA_017885485.1 Chloroflexota bacterium | reverse complement strand
CAGGACGCGACCATGCTCTGCTGAGTCTGGCAAGGCTGGTGGATGACAGAATCTGGGACATGCTACAATATTCTGGCTGCGGCGGCAATCGCACGCTTGCCGTACATCCCACGATTCTGAAAAAGGAGGCCTTACCGTGGCAGAGCAACAGGAAGGGGCACTCAGCGGATATCGTGTCCTTGATCTCGTTGACAAGAAGGGCGCCTACTGCACCAAGATGCTGGCAGACCTGGGCGCCGACGTGATCAAGATTGAGAGCCCTGAAGGTGATTCCACACGGAAGGTGCCGCCATTCGCAGGCGATGTACCCCACCCGGAGAAGAGTCTGTACTTCCTCTACCGGCACGCCAACAAGCGAGGGGTGACACTGAACCTCGATGTCCCCGACAGCCATTCTATCTTCAAGAGACTGGTTCAGACCGCGGATGTGCTGGTGGAAACCTTCCCACCGGGCTACATGGCCGGCCTCGGGCTTGACTACCAAGCACTCAAGGGACTCAACCCCGGCCTCGTTATGGCCAGCATCACCGAATTTGGCCAGGGTGGCCCGTACAGAGACTGGAAGGGATCCGAGATCGTCAGCTACGCTCTCAGCAACACCATGATCACCAGTGGTTTCGGGGACGGTGCGCCGGTCAATCTACCTGGGACGCCATCCTATGACGCTGCTTCGCTGATAGCTGCCATATCCGTAGTCCTGTCTCTATACATGCGCGGCAGTACCGGGAAAGGTCAGTACATTGATACCTCGGTGCACGAATGCTCTCGTCTGGGGCTCTATCCCTGGATGGTGACAATGTATTCCTACAACATCAACCCCGGCAGTCCACCTCCACCACCCGAGGGGCGGCTTGGGGCTGCCATATACCCNNTGCGCCTGCCAGAATGGCGGGAGTTCTTCTACCGAATCGCCAATGCCAATGATCTATATGCTCTGATGATGGAGTTCACAATCAAGTACACCATGCTGGAACTAGCTGAGAGAGGCCGCAAGGAGGGTGTTCCAATTGCACCTATATATGATGTGTCTGGCTTCGTCAACAGCCCCCATACGAAGGCCAGGAAGTTCTTTGTTGACATGAACCACCCTGCGGTTGGCAAGTACGAAGCCCCCGGCCCACCGTACAAATGGAAGGGAACGTTCTGCGGGATGAGACGTCCGGCTCCATGCTTGGGACAGCACAATGAGGACATCTATTGTGAGGAACTGGGCCTCACCAAAGACGATCTGGCAGCTCTCAGAAACACTGGGGTGATATAGGAAGGAGGTCGCAAGATGCCAAATGCCCCTCTGGAAGGAATACGAGTCATCAGCTTCGGCACCGGGGCAGTGATACCCGACTTCGGCAAGATCCTCGGTGAACTGGGAGCCGATGTTATCAAGATAGAGTCCAGGGAGAACATGGATTTCATGCGAACCATTGGCGCGGATCCAGATAACATAGGCGGTTTCAATGAATCAAACCGCAACAAACGAAGCTTCGGTGTGAACCTCAGAAAGGATAAGGGGAGAGCCCTGCTCAAGAGCCTGATCAAGATAACCGACATCATTGGCGAGAATTTCCGCGGTGGCGTTATGAAGAGCCATGGGCTGGATTATGAAGGCGCACGGCAGGTCAAGCCCGATATCATCTATGTCAGCAGCCAGGGCTTCGGGAGCGGCGGGCCATTCAGTGATTATCAGGCGTATGGTCCCATGCTCTCCGCAGCCTCAGGCCTGCTGTCGCTATGGGCTCACCCCACCGACCCCTACCCCGTGGGCGCCAACGTGCCCCTGCCCGATCACATGGCCAGCAAGCAGGCTGTAGTAGCAGCCCTGGCAGCCCTTGACTACCGGCGACGCACTGGGAAAGGACAGTTCATTGACATGTCCCAAGTGGAAGTGGCTGCAGGACTTATCGGAGAAGCATGTCTGGACTACACCATAAACAGGCGGGTTCAGAAGCCTGTGGGCAACCGCAGTCCCTATGCTGCCCCGCACAACTGCTATCGCTGCAAGGGCAATGACCAGTGGTGTTCCCTGAGTGTATCCACGAACGATGAATGGGAGAGGTTCTGTAAGGCAATCGGCAATCCTCCCTGGACCAAGGACCCGAGGTTCACCGATGTCCTGGGTCGCTTGAGCAATGTAGATGAACTGGATAAATTGGTGGAAGAATGGACCCTGCAGCATGAACCTTTAGAGGTAATGAATATCCTGCAATCTGCAGGTGTGGCCGCCGGCGCTTGTCTCCGCCCTGCTGAAACCCTGAGTGATCCACAACTCCAGTGGCTGAACGCCTTCGTGGAAGTTGACCATCCCGTTGCAGGGAAGAGAATCTACCCCAATATCCCCTTCAAGATGTCTGATGTGAAGCTTCCGCCAAGCAAAGCCGCGCCACTCCTCGGCCAGCACACTGCCGAGATATGCCGGGAGCTACTCAAGATGTCCGACAGCGACATAAATCAGCTGAAAGAAGAGGGGGTTCTGGACTTCTCCTCCCGCTGACCCAGAAGTCTGCCNNTTGCTTTCGAGACTGCTCAACAGCGTGTCATCAAGGCCAAAGTGATGGGCTACTTCGTGCCGCACGACTCTCTGGATCTCAGCCACAACCTCCGCATCCGATCGACACATGGCTTCAATGGGCTTCTGGAAGATGGTGATCCTGTCTGGAAGTATCATGTTGTAGCCCCTGGTACGTTCTGTATGGGGGACGCCCTCATACAGACCCAACAGGGTCACGCCACGGCCTGCCTTCGCCAACTGCGATCGAGTAGGGGTGTCTTGCACCATAACATCAACATTCTCCAGGTTGCCCAGGAATTCCTCCGGCAGTTGGTCAACTGCCTCGGCCACCAGTGCTTCAAACCTTGCTCTATTCACCTCGGATCACCTGCCAAGACACTCCGTTCTACCCGGCTCGCGACAGCTCCGCCTGAGCGATCGCGATTGCCCATCAGAGATTGTAGCACAGCACTCAGAGAAAGGCTGTTCGGACTGCATTTGAGCCTCTCCAGAGATTCCTCTCGCTCTGAGCAACACGTGAACTTCGTGGGAGTTCTCGTGGCAACCATCAAGGAACACAAGCGCAGATTTCCTCACGTCGGAAGGACAGTGCTAAAATCAAGTCGTGTCCAGGCTGTACAAGACTGAAGGCGTGGTACTCAAGCACTCATACATGGGAGAGGCTGACGCCGTTTTATCGATCTACACGCCAGCCTTGGGCAAACTCCGAGCTGTGGCAAGGGGAGCCAAACGATCGAAGAGCAGGCTAGGCGGTCATTTGGAGCCTCTGAATCACTGCTCCATTATGTTGGCTCGTGGGCGTAGCCTGGACATCATATCGGGGTGCGATACACTCGAGACCTTCATGCCACTGAGAGCCAACCTATGGCTGATGTCCTGTGGTCTCTATGTGGCCGAACTCACCGATCGGCTGGGCGTCGAGGGTACGGAGAATCGGAGTCTCTTCCAGCTTCTCCTGAACACCCTGCGATCCCTTTCCGACGGGGTCCATCCCGGGATAGCCCTCCGATACTTCGACTTTCGCTCCATGGCGTGCTCTGGCTATCTGCCCGAAATCTGGAGATGCGTTGCCTGCGGTTGCGCTTTGGAAATGGGTTCACACCAATTCAGTGCACCTGCTGGAGGACTGCTGTGTCCCGACTGCGCGCCAGCGCTCAGCTCATTGCAGATGATCTCCGTGAATGCGATCAAGGTGTTGCGATTCTTCTCCCGGAACGATTTTTCGGCTATAGCCAGACTCAAGCTGAAGCCTGACGTCATGAGAGAAATCGAGGTAGTAATGCAGAATTATGTCACGTATGTTCTCGACCAGGAAGTTAATTCAGCCAAGTGGCTTAACAAGTTGAGGGGCAGTGGGATGTGGTTGACCAGTTGACTGATGAGTTTGCCCGGCGGCTTCAGGCGCGCAGAGTGGCGCCGAGTTGTTCGGAAAGCCTGACAAGGATTTCCTGCTCCACGGACTCCAGCTCTCCTTCGGTCAAGGTGTGGTCAACAGACTGGTAGGCTACTCTGAAGGCCAGGGATTTCTTGCCCAGCGGCACCTGCTCTCCCATATAAAGGTCGAAGAGGGTAACCTGGGTCACCAAAGAGAACTCACGGATGATTTCCACTATCCTCACGGCCGGCGTCGCAACGTCGACTATGATGGCGATATCTCTCACAGAACGAGGAAAGCGAGAAACGGGGCGATACCTGCCTCTGAGTTTGGCGCAGTTCAATAGACTCTCCAGCTCAAGCTCGAAAATGGCGACCGGCTGAGGAAGAAGGTCAAATCTCTTGGCAACACCGGGATGCACTTCTGCCACAACTCCCACAGGGCTTTGCCCAATCATGATTCGAGCCACCCTGCCCGGATAGAGGCCTTCCTCAGTCGCAGGTTCGAAAGCCGGTTCCATCCCCAATCTTCCCAACACAGCCTCAACCGCTCCTTTGGCATCAAAGAAATCAAGAAGACTGTTATCGCCAAACCAGGACTGTGGAACACGAGGACCACTGGCTATTCCGACCAGGAACTCTCGTTCCTCGGGCAGATCATCGCCCCTGGCGAAGAAAACCTTGCCGATCTCGAAGAACTTGATGCCGGCATCCTCATACTTCTGATTAACTTTCAGGAGCCCCAGCAGGCCGGGACGCAGGCTGGTGCGAAGGTACTCCTGCTCGGTGCTCAACGGATTGGCCAGACGGACAGCCTTCTCTATGGGCACAGTCCCCTCCAGCCTCTCGCGGCTGTTCATGGAGTAGTTGATGACCTCCTGAAATCCGCAACCCACCAGCAGATCCCGCAGTTCCTCCCTGAAGGCCAGCACAGGATCGATCTGCTGCCTGGGCAGTTGACTGCCAAGCATGGTAGTGGGGATATAGTCATAGCCAATAATGCGCGCCAGTTCTTCCACCAAATCAGCAGCCCTGCTCACATCCACGCGCCAGTAGGGGACAACGACTTGCAGGGTCTCCGAGGAGTTAGCCTGCTGGCAATCGAATCCCAGATAGGCAAGTATCTCGACTATCTGCTCTCGTTGCAGGTCAGTGCCCAGCAGACGTTTGACCCAGGAGGTATGAAACAGTATGGTCTCTGCTTCTCTCTTGCCCGGGTAGACATCGACAATACCCCTGGCGGCTTTCCCACCCGCCAGCTTCAAGATCAGCTGAGTGGCCCGCTTCAAGGCCGGCATGGTCAGTTCCGGGCTGATCCCTCTCTCAAAACGGATGGAGGCCTCGCTGCGCAGCTTCAGGTCTGACGAAGTGCGTCGAATGCTTACGGGGTTGAAATTGGCTGACTCCAGCAAAACCGACGTGGTTATGTCAATAACCTCGCTATCGGCACCACCCATCACTCCAGCGATAGCCACGGGTATTTTGCTGTCGGCTATGGCCAGCATCTCCGGGTTGAGGACGCGATCCACTCCATCGAGACTGGTGATTATCTCTCCTTCCGAAGCACGGCGGACGATAATCTTGCCTCCGCCAATCTGACGGAAATCGAAGGCATGGAGGGGTTGTCCGTACTCCAGCATGACATAGTTGGTGGCATCCACAATATTGTTGATGGGGCGCATGCCACAGGCAGCGAGTCTATGCTGCAGCCATGCAGGCGATGGGCCAATCCTGACACCTTCGATCAGGCTGGCGCAATAGCGCCGGCAGAGGTCGGGATCAGCGATCTCCACTGACACAAGCCCCTCTATCGGCGAGCCCTCTTCGGCATACGAAGGTTCAGGGAGTTTCATCTCCTGCCTCAGGTGAGCCGCGACTTCTCTGGCCACACCCATGACAGAAAGGCAATCGGGGCGATTCGGGGTGACCTCCAGATCCAGAACGGCATCGCCCAGGTGGTCGGCCAACGGGACCCCCACAGGCGAATCAGCGGCCAGTTTCATCACACGTTCGTGTCTCTCCGAGAGACCCAGCTCCTTCTCCGAGCAGGCCATACCTTCGGAGACCACACCTCGAATCCTGGCCGGCTTCAGCGACGTGAGTGCACCAGTGTGACCGTCAACTAGCTGCGCGCCCAGCCGGGCGAAAGGCACCTTGTCGCCAACCTGAATGCTGAGGTCACCGCAGACGACGGTGGACTGCCCAGTGCCGTAGTCTACGGTGGCCAGCTTCAGTCGATCGGCATTGGGGTGGGGCTCGACAGCAGTTATCTGGCCAACGCAGATTTTGTCCCAGTCCTTTCCCGTGACCTCGATACCCTTCACCTCAGTCCCGGACATAGTCAACTTCCCGGCCAACTCCTTGAGTGGCTGCGAGATGCTGACGTACTCTCTAAGCCAGCTAAGGGGCACTTTCATCTTGATACATCCATTGAAGCCACCGTGATATGCCAGTCTAGAACTGCTTCAAGAAGCGCAGGTCGTTACCATAGAAGAGGCGTATGTCATCGATACCATACCTGAGCATGGGTATCCGTTCAACTCCCATGCCGAAAGCGAAGCCCGTATAGATGTCAGGATCGTAGTTCACCCTCCTGAGGACCTCCGGGTGAACCATTCCAGCGCCCAGAATCTCAATCCAGCCGGTGTTGCCGCACAGACGACAGCCAGCGCCCTGGCATATGAAACAGTCGATGGCCATCTCCACTCCCGGCTCTACAAAAGGAAAGTAGTCGCAGCGAAAGCGCGCCTTTCTCCCTTCTCCGAAGAGACGGCGGGCAAACTCGAACAAGGTCCCTTTGAGATCGCTCATGGTAATGCCCTGATCTACCGCCAATCCCTCAACCTGATAGAACATGGACTCATGTGTGGCATCGGTGGCCTCATACCGATACACCCTTCCTGGCATCAGTGCTCTTATCGGTGGCCGTACGGTTTCCATCAACCGTATCTGCATCGGGGAGGTATGGGTGCGCAGCAACCGGGATCTGTCGCCGCTCTCAGTATCCAACCAGAAGGTGGCCCACATATCCCGTGCGGGATGGTCTTTTGGAATGTTCAAGGCTTCGAAGTTGTAGTAGTCCCATTCAACCTCCGGCCCCTCCACTATTTGAAACCCCATGGAGACGAAGATATCGCATATTTCCCGAAGGGTCCGGGTAGTGGGGTGAAGGCGACCAAGGGGAACAGGATAACCGGGCAGGCTGACATCGATTCGAGTTTGCTCCAGGACTGCAACCAGCTCTTTTTCCCTAAGTCCTTGCTCCTTCCGCTGCAATTCAGCTTCCAGCAATGCCTTGATGTCGTTGGCTGTGGCTCCTGCTGATCGCCTATCCTCGATGGGGAGTGAGCCCAATCCTCGGAGGACAGAGGTCAAGGCTCCCTTTCTGCCCAAGTAGCGGACACGCCACTTCTCAAGTTCGGAAAGGTTGTCTATGCGGCTGAGCTCAGCGAGCGCTTTCGTCCTGAGCTCTTCAAGCTCTGTGAGCATTGGCTATTTGCCTGTGCTCTCTCCCTTGGCCACAGTTACCAGTTGAGAGAAGGCATGGGGGTCCTTCACAGCCATGTCGGCAAGCATCTTGCGGTTGACTTCCACACTGGCCTTCTTCAGACCATTCATGAACTGCGAATAGGATATTCCATCCGCTCTAGCGGCAGCATTGATGCGGCAGATCCAGAGACGACGCATGTCCCCCTTGCGTTCCCGTCGGTGGCGATAGGCATAGCTCAATGCCTTCAGCATTGACTCATGTGCCCGCCGATAGAGGGTATGCTTACTGGCTCGATGCCCCTTGGTAAGCTCAAGTACCTTCTTGTGACGGCGTCGTGTTACTACTCCACTCTTTACTCGTGGCAATGGTCCTCCTTTATGCGTAGGGCAGGAGCCGGCTTATCCTTCTTCTGTTGGTGGGGTCAACCACAACATCACTGGAGTACTGGCGCTTCACGCGGGGCGGTTTGCGCCGTCGGAAGTGGCTCTTGCCTATCTTGGAATGCATTATCTTGCCGCCACCAGTGACACGGAATCGCCGCTGGGTGGCCTTGTGTGTCTTAATCTTGGGCACTGGAAACCTCCGCTGGTGTCTTCTTAGTGACTTTCGGTGGCGAAAAGATGAGGCTCAGGCTTCTCTCTTCCACGAGAAGAGGCTGGTCAACCACAGCCTTCTCCTTCAGATTGGCCAGCAGGTACTGGAGCACCTTTTTCCCCAGCTCCGGGTGAGTGACCTCTCTGCCCCTGAAGATAACCGCCACCTTGACCTTATCTCCTCTGGAGAGCAGCCGCTCTATCAATTTCACTTTTGAGTCCAGATCGTGTTCATCAATCCTGGGCCTGAGTCGGATCTCTCTAACCATGGTGGTCCTTCGGCTCTTCCTTGCCTCCCGCTCCTTCTTCGTTTGCTCATACTTGTATTTCCCATAATCCAAAATACGACATACCGGCGGGACTGCACTGGCCGCAACCTCAACCAAATCCAGGTTCCTCTCTCTGGCCATCTGCAAGGCCTGGCCCGTTGGCATGACACTGAGCCGCTCTCCGCCTTCACCGACCACCAGGACTTCACTGGCTCGAATTCTCTCGTTGATACGCAGTTCCTTAATTATGTGCTAACTACCTCCTTCAGCGCCTTCAAAATCTGGTCTTTATCTATAACACATCCCTCTCCAGAAGTCAAACATGGCCCATGCGAACATCCGTGTCGTGACAGACCATAGGGGGCACTCGAATCCACGGTCGCACCAGAGCAGTCGAACCATCGCTTGTTGCCACTGTTCGCACAGGCTATAATTGCCCCACGGGGGACTCTGGAGGAGGTTAACGTCATGGCAAGTGTTCATCGGTTCCAAGCCGATTGTGAAGACAAGAATCTACTAGGCAACAAAGGGGCCAACCTGGTCACCATGACCAGATTGGGGCTTCCTGTGCCTCCTGGCTTTGTGATCTCAATCGATGCCTATGCAGTCTACAAAGGCAGCAGGCGTCTGCCGACCGAAGAGATCGACAGCGCTATGGAGTGGCTGGAGAGCGAGACAGGCAAGAAGCTGGGCGACGGCCTGACCGTCTCGGTTCGCTCCTCGGCACCGGTGTCAATGCCCGGCATGATGGATACTGTGCTCAACATCAAGGAAAAGGCAACCATGATGTCCGCTATCAAGAAGGTCTTCGATTCCTGGGACAACCTGAGGGCGGTGGAGTATCGGCGACTGAACCGCATTCCCTCGGATACAGGCACTGCCGCCATAATACAAGCGATGGTCATGGGCAACCAGGACAAGAGATCAGGCACCGGGGTGATATTCACCCGCAATCCAAGCACTGGTGAGCCAGGTCTCTTCGGCGAATACATAAGCCAGGCTCAGGGCGAAGACCTGGTTTCGGGGACAAGGACGCCAGGCCCGGTTGAAGACCTGCGATCGGCCATGCCCAAGGTCTACAGAAAACTGGAGGAAACGGCCCGTGTTTTGGAGACTCATTTCCAGGACATGCAGGATGTAGAGTTCACCATCGAGGCAGGCAAGCTGTACATCCTCCAGACAAGGTCGGGAAAGCGCGGCGGACAGGCTGCGGTGAGAATAGCGGTGGACATGGTCAATCAGGGGTTGATCACCCGGGAGGAAGCCGTGATGCGGGTCAAGCCCGAGGAACTGAAGGCTCTCCTGCATAAGCGCATCAAATCTGCTGAGGAGCATGAACCACTGGTACACGGCCTGAACGCAGCACCAGGGGCAGCCTCCGGCAAGGTGACGTTCAACATTCGAGAAGTGGTGAGGATGGCTGAGAAGAGTGAGAAGGTGATCCTGGTCAGGCCGGACACCAGCCCGGATGACATCCAGGGCATTGCGGCCGCAGACGGCGTACTGACATCCCGAGGGGGGCTCACCTCCCATGCTGCTATAGTCACCAGGGCTATGGGCAAACCGTGCATCTGCGGCGCCGAAGAGATGAAGATAGACCTGGAGAACGAACAATTCGAGGTCCGGGGTCAGGTGGTCAAGAAGGGAATGGAAATCACCATAGATGGCACCGCAGGGAATGTCTATCTGGGGAGTTTGCCACTGGAGAAGGTAGATATATCAACGGAGGTGAACGAACTCCTTTCCTGGGCAGACGGTTTCCGTCGCCTTGGAGTGAGGGCCAACGCCGATACGGCGGAAATGATCAGAGCGGCCAAGAGCTTTGGTTGCGAGGGTGTGGGCCTGTGCCGCACCGAGCGTCAATTCAATGCACCCGAACGTCTATCGGCGATCAGGGCCTTCATCATGGCGAAGACACCGGCAGAGAGGGCAGAGTCCCTGACGAGGTTACGGCAGCTCCAGATAGACGACTTCGTGGGCATCTTCAGGGAGTTGCAGGGGATGCCAATCATCATCAGGCTTCTTGACCTGCCACTCCACGAGTTTCTGCCATCCGAGGCAGACACCCCCGACCCCGGCATGAAGGAGAGGGTGAGAGAGCTTCGGGAGATAAACCCGATGATCGGACACCGCGGGGTGCGGCTGGGCGTGACCAACCCGGAGATCTATCAAATGCAGGTGGAGGCCATCTGTGAGGCCAAGGCCGAGGTAGAGCAGGATATGGAGGTCAACGTCTCGGTGATGGTACCCCAGGTTATCACGGTCCAGGAACTGCTCTGGGTGAAGAAGCACGTCAAAGGCTCTGGCCTGCGGTTCGGGGTGATGATGGAGACGGTCCGGGCTTGCATGCGGGCGGGCAAGCTGGTGCATGTAGCCGACTTCTTTTCCTTCGGCACCAATGACCTGACGCAGGCAGTCTACTCCTTCAGCAGGGAAGACGCGGAGAAGAAATTCCTGGGCACATATTTGCGGCTGGGTATTCTCCAGGACAACCCTTTCGAGGTGATCGACGTCAAAGGGGTGGGGCGGTTGATGGAGACGGCCGTATTCTGGGCAAGAAGGTACAGGAGAGACCTGGAGATAGGGGTCTGCGGGGAGCATGGCGGTGAGCCCCGGTCGGTGCGGTACTTCCATACCATCGGAGTGAACTACGTAAGCTGCAGCGCATTCAGNNCCACAACTTGCGCGCTATTGGAGGTGGAAATGGAAGGCAGAACCGTTCAACATTCCGCAATAACCATGTCCCAACTCGTCCTGCCACAACAGGCAGGTCGGGCAGGGTTTGCCCACGGCGGCGAGATCATGAAGCTGATGGACACCGCTGCGGGGACGGCAGCGCTGCGGCATGCGCACACTGATCTGGTAACCGCACGGGTGGACGGAATCAACTTCTACCGCCCCATAAAGATCTGGAACCTGGTGACGGTCAACGCGTTTCTGACCTTCGTTGGGCGGTCCAGCATGGAAGTCAGAGTCGATGTCTTCTCTGAGGACGTGATCAAGGAGGAGAGGGTTCACGCCCTGAGCGCCTACTTCATCATGGTGT
>JAFNFZ010000240.1 GCA_017885485.1 Chloroflexota bacterium | reverse complement strand
GACCGCCTTACCCTGGTGAAGGTGGCACGCTGGGATCCAGACAAACGATGGGACATGGCTGTGGAGGCAGTAGCCTTCATGAAGGGACCTGGCCTTCGGCCCCTGTTCCTAGCCCGTGGCGGCGTGGAGCAGCACGGGCAGCAGGTCATTGCGCGGGCGAGAAAGCTGGGTCTGAGGCTGGCCTTCGCCCGGTGGGCCGGAAACGATGGAGAGTCCATGATCGAGGCAATACGGCCCTTGATGAACGCGGACATGATTATCCTGGAGAACTTCCTGTCTGAGGAGCAGCGCCGCATGCTCTTCCGCGTGGCTGATGCCGTGCTGGCCAACAGTGGGATTGAGCCGTTTGGGCTGGTCGGGCTGGAAACCATGGCGGTAGGAGGCATAGCCTTCGTGGGTTGCACTGGAGAGGACTACGTAACGCACCGCCAGGATGCTATCTCTCTTCAGAGCAGTGATCCCAGAGAGATCGTGCATCAGATCACCTATCTCACGCGCTCCAGGGAGGCGGCCCGGAGACTGCGCCGAGCTGCCAGATGCTCGGCGGCCCGATACACCTGGGCATCGGTCATACGGAGAGTGCTGTTGCCATTCCTTCAGGAACTGGGTATTGATTTTGGCCTCCGTCCCTGGTTTGATGAGGCTGTCTCTCTGCGCCGCAAGGAGACACACGTGGACGTGCCTTCGACGCTGAGGCGCCTCATCGCTGGCGTTTCACCGATAGACATTGGGCAGGAGTTGCCCGTGGTTGGCTCCGTTCACGGGAGCTGACACCTCTGCTTCCGAGCACGACTCAATCCTCTCCACGGAACTCCTATGCCACCCTTCCCATACCCCGGAGGATTCTATCGAGTTGTGGGACATAATCCACGTATCCCAGGCCTTCTTGGTCCGGTTGACCGTCTTCGAGAACAGCAATCTGCAGTTGTGCCTGTGCTATAATGTCTGCCGATGTAGGGATATCACACAGGAGGCAGGATCATATGGAACCGTGGGAACTCACTCCGTGGGGAGAACTCGATGCAGTGATTCGCCTTCTCATTGCCGCGGTCGTGGGCGGTGTTATCGGGTATGAGAGGGAGCACGCTGGAAAAGCCGCTGGCCTGCGCACTCTGATCCTTGTTTGCATCGGAGCGGCTCTTCTCACCATTACCTCAATCTATGGCTTTGGTGAACCCGCGGATCCTTCGAGGATTGCAGCGGGCGTGGTCGTGGGCGTGGGCTTCCTGGGGGCTGGAACCATTCTTCATGGAGAGGGAGGCATAGTCGCTGGCCTGACTACAGCGGCTACCGTATGGACAGTGGCGGCCATCGGCCTGGCAATAGGCAGCGGGCTCTACCTGGTCGGTGTGGTGACTTCAGTCATCATACTGGTGGCGCTGCGTTTCCCCAAAGCACCGCGACATCCTGACTGAGGCAGAACCCCTGTGCTAGGTCAATTCGTTCTGCCTGGCACGATGTCAGATCAGGGACCTGACACCCCCCATGCACCGAGTCCCCGGATGACACACTATTGTTGGTGGAATGCATGACGACGCTAGGGTGTTCCAGCACGGTCACGACGCCTGGTTTCCGCAGGGCTTCCCCCGGGGCTATGCTCCCAGCTCGGCGCGGGTATGAACGAAGGCCAGCAGGTTCTCGCGGGCAACCATGCCGATGATGCGATTGTCCTCTACCACCGGCAACTGGTTGACGTCTTCGTCGGTCAGCAGTTGCATGGCACTGGAGAGGTCTTCATGGGGACCCACTCGTTTGAGCTTGTCCATGGGGGTCATGACCTCCCTCACCGTTCGCTTGTGCCACACCTCCCGTGGCACCACCTTGACATTGTGCATGGTGACCAGTCCCAGCCCTTGACCGTCTTCAACCACGGGGAAGCAGCGGCGGCCGGAGGTCAGGATATACTGGTTCACCAGCTCCTCAACGGTGAGACTGGGCGAGACCACAGGGCAGTCGCGGGTCATGATCTCACTGATCTTGTGTCCCCGGAGTTGATCCTGCAGGGCCACCTGCCGGTAGCTGCCGACGGCGGCGTTCTCGAGGAACCAGCCGACGAATGCCATCAACAGACCCTGAAAGAGGTTCTTCTCTATGTCGACGAGTGCATAGTAGATGCCACCGAAGATGAGGAGGTAGCCGAAGCCCCTGCCGATCGTGCTGGCGATGCGGGTAGCACTGCGGAGATTTCCGGAGCGCCACCAGAGGATGGAACGCAGCACACGCCCGCCATCGAGGGGAAAGCCGGGGATCAGGTTGAAGGCCGCCAGAAACAGATTGATATACCCCAACCACAGGGCCATGGCTGACAGAGGCTCAATGGGGTATCTTGTGGCGAAGAAGACAGCCCAGAAGATGCCGCCCAGAACGATGCTGGTGGCCGGCCCGGCTATGGCCATACGGAACTCGACGCCGGGCTTTCCCGGTTCCCTCGCGAGCTGCGAGACTCCGCCGAAGATGAACAGGGTGATAGCATTCACCTGGATTCCCGCGGCCTGAGCCACACGACTGTGAGCCAGCTCATGGGCCAGGACGGAAGCGAAGAAGAGGATGCTGGTGGCGGCACCTATGCCCCAGTATGTTGCCGTAGTCCAGGCGTAGTAGTCGGGGAAATACCCGTCTGCCAGGAACCAGGTCACCAGGATGAATACGATGAACCATGACCAGTGTAGCCTCACTGGTATGCCGAAGAATCGGCCTAGAGGCACTCCTCCTTGCAGCATTCCTGTCTCCTTCGTACTCGGTTGCGTCGCGCCCGGATTCGGTCGAGAACGGCCCACTATAGTTCAGCAGCCTGATATGCCTATACCATATCACAACTCCCTCGATTGATAAAGGCACAACACAGCATGATTATATCGCTATGGATCATCTTCCTGCCGGCCGTTGCGTTTGCGGAGTCTGCTCGGTTCTCACCTGGATAGCCGTGGAATGCCCCTATGCTTCTGTGAAGCTGTTTGTCTGAAGGAGAGCGAAACACTACAATAGGGACCGACCAGGGGAACCGATGCGGGGCCACTGGTATGGGGCCAGATGTGTTCCGCTGGAACAAGAGGAGGTCAGACTTTGGGAGGACTCGCTGGTGCAACCGGAGTTGTCTGAGCAGAGGCTCAGGGAATTTGAACGCATCTTCTATCCGCGTACCATTGCTGTAGTCGGCGCCTCCAGCAATGCATTCAAGATGGGTTCTCTGTGGGTCAAAGGACTGATCACCGCTGGTTTCAAGGGCGCGGTCTACCCGGTCAACCCCGGCGGCGGCGAAGTCTTCGGTCTCAAGATCTATCCCGATCTGAGATCGATCACGGGTCCCGTGGACCTGGTGGTCTGTTGCATACCCAGAACCCTGATCCTCGGTCTTCTCGACGATTGCGCTGCCAAGGGAATAGGCGCCATCCACGTCTTCACTGCCGGGTTTCGGGAAACGGGCGACCCGGAGTGGATTGGAGTGGAGCAGGAGATGGCCAGGCGGGCGCGGACAGGAGGGTTCAGGATCATCGGCCCCAACTGCGTCGGCGCCTGCTGCCCTGAACATGGGATACCCTTCGGACCCTCTACCCTGCTGGGCAGGGTGGGCTCAGCGGGATTCATTTCGCAGAGCGGTGGACATGCGGCGAAACTGATGGGGATTGCCACTACCAGGCATATTGGCCTCAGCAAGGTGGTCAGCACAGGCGACTGCTGCGATCTCGACAGCGCCGATTTCCTGGAGTACCTTTCTGCCGACCCGAAAACCAGCGTCGTCGGCCTGTACCTCGAAGAACTGCGGGACAGCCCGCGGCTGCTCAGGGTCATGGCGGCTGCGTCCCGGAAGAAGCCCATCGTGGCCTGGAAGGGAGGCAGAACGCTTGCTGGAGCCAGGGCAGCCAGCTCTCACATCGGTGCCCTGGCGGCCTCGGCTGCCGTATGGTCGGCCGCATTGAAGCAGGCGGGAGCTGTAGAGGTTCAGGGTCTGGACGAATTGGCCGATACCCTGCTTCTCTTTCAGCGAGTGGGCAGAATGGAGAGGAGCAATCTGGGCATCGTCTGCGGCCTCACCGACGGGGGCGGTGGTGAAGCAGTACTGACTGCCGATGCCTGTGCTGCCCTGGGGGTCAACGTCACCCCCTTCACGAAAAGGGCGAGGCGGCAACTGCTGGGCCTTCTCGGTCAGGTAGGCAGTGTCCTGGTCAACCCGCTGGATGTGAGTCAGCGATCCGGTGATCTTCAGGCCTTTGAGAAAGCCATGGAACTGGTGGCCGCAGAGCCCCAGATCGATGTCATTGTGGTCTATGAGAACGCTGACCTGCTGGTGAAATTCATGACCAAAGAGGTGGCGGACCTGGTCAATGCTGTCATCGTGAGAGTGGCCCGCGAGCAGAGCAAACCGGTCATAGTCGTTTCCCCGCCGGGCTCGTCGGATGAGGAGCGGCTGGACATTGAATACGCACTGTCCGAGGCAGGCATCCCCGTCTACCCGTCCATGGAGCGGGCGGCCAAGGCCATTGCCAATGTGAACCGGTACTACCGGCGTCAGGCTATGCCTGAGAAGGCCTGCCAATCACGCTGAAGTCACCGAGGATGTCGACATCTAGTGACCTGTGTGCGAAGGCTGCGGCAGCCCATGGTGCCAGTTGCTCTCGGTGAGGCAGGGTTTGACATATTGTCGAGAGGATAGTAGCCTATGGGCAATCTTGGAATCCTCATTCTCTCCGTGGATACTGCTTCAGCAGTTTGAATGAGGGCCAGTTCTTCGGAGGAGGAATATATGGCTGTGAAAGAGAGCAATGGTAGTTGGGATGCTGAAGCGGATGTGATAGTAGTCGGTTTTGGTGGAGCGGGTGCTTGCGCGGCGCTGGAGGCGGCTCAGAATGGGGCTTCGGTGCTTATCCTGGATCGCTTTCATGGGGGTGGGGCCACGGCTGCCAGCGGGGGAATTGTCTATGCAGGCGGTGGCACACCATATCAGAAAGCGGCGGGCTTCGAGGACACCCCTGAGGAAATGTACAAATATATGAAGCAGGAGGTGGAGGACGCCGTCTCCGCTGAGACACTGCGGCGTTTCTGTGAACAATCAGTGGACATGATCGCGTGGTTGGAGAAGGCAGGCGTTCCTTTCGAGGCTTCACTATGTCCGTTCAAGACCTCTTATCCCACAGACAAGTACTTCCTGTACTTCTCAGGCAACGAGAACCACACTACCTACAAGGCCAATGCCAAAGCGGCACCCCGTGGTCACCGCGCCAGGGCCACGGGAATGTCAGGCCTCACTCTCTTCCATGCATTGGAGAAGGCTGTTCGGAAGCAGGGAGCCCAAGTACGTTGTCAGACCGAGGTGCAGCGGCTGGTCATCGGCGACGATGGCAGCGTCATAGGGGTCGAGGGCCGTGCGGTCCCCGGCCCGGTGTCGCATCGTCTCCATGGCGCGATCTCCTTCATCAATGCCAAGGCCAACACATATGATGTCATCCTGCACGGGAAGTGGCTGAATGCCATGAATGGGATCATCGCGACACTGCGGGCGAAGCGTTTCTCCGCCCGCGCGCGCAAGGGTGTCATTCTGTGCGCTGGCGGCTTCATGTTCAACTGCAATATGGTTAAGAAGCATAATCCTGCCTTTCAGAAATGCCTGCCCCTGGGGACCTTTGGTGACGACGGCGCGGGAATTCGCCTGGGGGAGAGCGCTGGTGGGACAACAGCCAAGATGGATCGGATGACTGCCTGGCGCTTCTACGTTCCGCCCGAGGCTCTGATGCAGGGCGTTTTGGCCGATAAGGATGGCAAACGTATTTGCAGCGAAGATCTGTACGGCGCGAAACAGGGCGACTACGTCGTCGCCAGGGGAGGCAAGGCGTACCTGATCTTCGACAGCAAGACTTACAAGGAAGCGGTCAGTCACTTTGGTGACCAGTGTGCCTGGTTCCAGAAGCTTACGATGATCCCCACCTTGCGTCTGCTGCGGAAGAAGGCATCCACAATCAGGCAGCTGGCAGGCAAGATCAAGTTGCCTCCGGAGGCACTGGAGAAGACAATAGCTGAATACAACGCGCTGGCGAAAGAGGGCAAACCTGACCCGCTGGGCAAGACACAGAAGCGTTTTGTGCCCCTGGATGCACCGCCCTTCTATGCAGTGGACGAGTCCATTGAGACGAAGATGGGGATCCCCACTGCAGCTATGACCCTGGGCGGTCTCGTGGTCAATGAGAACACGGGCCAAGTGGTGAAGAAGGATGGATCCTCGATCGAGGGCTTGTATGCTGCTGGACGGAATGCCATAGGGATCTGCTCCAACGGCTATTTCGCCAGCGGAACGTCTATTGCCGACTGCGTATTCGCCGGCCGCCGGGCCGGACGGCACGCAGCGAAGCTCCCGGCGAAGTCATAGCGACCTGTCCCGAAGGCGGGACAAANNACACCGACAACAGGGAATCCCCCTTCAAGGGGGATTCTTGCTTTCAGTGGACTGTGTTAGCGCACATGGTTCCGGCGGACGGCCCCTCCCGTCCGCCGTTTTCGTGGTCCGAAAACCCCGTGGTAGAATGATGAGTCAGAGCAATGCAGAGAAGGACCATACACGTCCTGTCCCCGGAAACCGTCTCCAAGATAGCTGCGGGTGAGGTAGTCGAGAGACCGGCTTCAGTTGTCAAGGAGCTAGTGGAGAACTCCCTCGATGCTGGCGCATCTCAAGTCGGCATAGAGGTGAGGGGTAGCGGGGTGAGCTTCATCAGGGTGTCGGACAACGGTATGGGCATTCCCGCTGATGAGGCGGAGCTTGCCTTCCAGCGGCATGCCACNNAGCAAGATCACCAGTCTGGCTGATTTGGATGGTGCTACCTCCCTTGGGTTCAGAGGCGAGGCCCTGCCCAGCATCGCCCAGGTGGCCCAGGTGGAGATGCTCACTTGCAGCAGGGAGGATGCTTCCGGCGTGTACCTTAGCCTGCGGGAGGGCAGGATAGTCAAGAGGGAGGCTAGGGCTTGTCCTCAAGGCACTGCGGTGTCGGTGCGCAATCTGTTTCGCAGTGTGCCGGCCCGCCTGAAGTTCCTGAAGTCGGCCACCACGGAGAACAACCAGATCACTAACCTGGTGAGTCAATATGCCTTGGCCTTTCCGGGGGTGAAGTTCACGCTGTCAATTGATGGGAGGAGTGTTCTGCGTACGCCGGGAAGCGGTAAGCTGAGGGATGCCTTGGCGGAGGTCTACGGCCTGGAGATAGCCCAGGCGATGCTGGAGATCAAAGGAAACACCAAAGAGGCTGGCCTTGCTCCGGCGGTGACTGGCTATGTCAGTCCGCCCTTGGTGAGCCGTGCCTCCCGAAACTGCCTCAGCTTCTTCGTCAACAGGCGGTGGGTGCAGAGCCGTTTGCTGGCCGGCGCTGTGGAGAAAGCCTACGAAGGGTGGCTGGCAGTGCGGAGATACCCCATCGTTGCCATCAGCCTTTCCGTAGTGCCGCACCTGGTGGATGTCAATGTGCATCCCACCAAAAGAGAGGTCAGGTTCGCACAGGAGCCTGTGGTCTTCAATGGTCTTCATGGGGCGGTGCGACGGGTATTGACGGAGAAGGCCCCCGTGCCTGAGTTGAGCCCTTCGGTGAGCTTCGCGCCCACCACTGTGCAGAAAGCGGTGGGGATGCCATCCACTGCCATGGGGCCGCAGCCGGGTCTACCGCTGATGTCAGAGGCCACTCGACTTGAGATACCGGTTCTTCGGGTACTGGGGCAGGTCGCCAGCACCTACGTCATTGCCGAAGGCCCGGACGGACTGTATCTGATCGACCAGCACGCCGCCCACGAGAGAGTGCTGTTCGATCGGATACAGGGTCAAAGCCAGGAGAGGACCGTCGAGGTTCAGTCGCTGCTGGAACCGATAGCTGTTGAGCTCAGCTCGAAGCAGGAGGGGCTGCTGAAGGCCGAGGGGGAGCTGATGGCGCAGTTTGGCTTCTCCATTGAGCCCTTTGGCGACCGAACCTGCCTGGTGCGCGCTGTCCCGTCCGTGCTGGCTGGGAAAGGCATAGCGGATGCTGTGAGGGAGACGCTGGACTCTCTGGACAACGAGGCTGACACGACCGACGGCGGGGGCAGGATCGCCCGTTCTCTTGCCTGCCATGGCGCGATACGCGCCGGGCAGTTGCTGAGTCAGGAAGAGATGAGAGAACTCATCGGCCAGTTGGAGAGGACGGCCTCGCCCCGTACCTGCCCTCACGGTCGGCCGACGATGGTTCACCTCAGCTCTGGCCGA
>JAFNFZ010000239.1 GCA_017885485.1 Chloroflexota bacterium | reverse complement strand
CAGACGATGGCTATCGGGGCGACTATGTTATGGAACTGGCCCGGGAGATCATTGCCGAGCAGGGCGATGCTCTTCTCATAATGCCCGAAAAGGAAGCCATAGCTGAGATAGGAAGGAGCGGGCTGGGGAAGATCATTGAATCCATCAAGGCTGACCTTCGGCTGCTAGGAGTGAGCTTCGATGTCTGGTTCAGTGAGAAGAGCCTCTACGATGGCGGGCAGTATGATCAAGCCCTGTCCCTCCTGCGGGCCAGAGGCTGTGTGATAGAGAGAGAAGGTGCGGTGTGGTTCGCCTCATCCGAGCTGGGAGACGACAAGGACAATGTTCTGGTGCGCACTAACGGAGCGCCCACCTATTTCGCGTCAGATGTGGCCTATCACTACAACAAGTTTGTGCAGCGCCAGTTTGACAGGGTGATAAACATCTGGGGCGCTGATCATCAGGGGCATGTCCCTAGAATGAAGGCGGTGCTGGGTGCTCTGGACATAGATCCGGCCAGGCTTCAAATCATTATCACTCAGATGGTCACCCTGAGGCGTGGCGATGTTGAATTGCGTATATCCAAGCGCAGCGGAGACATGATTACCTTGAGAGAAGTGGTAGAGGAGGTCGGTGCCGATGCCTGCCGCTTCGTCTTCCTATCCCGGTCGGCGGACAGTCAAATGGACTTCGATCTTGAGCTGGCCAAGAAGGAATCGGCGGAAAATCCAGTTTATTATGTCCAGTACGCCCACGCCCGGATCGCCAGCATCATGCGTCTTGCCGTGGAACGGAACATAGACTACAGTCAGGGGGATGTGGCCCTGCTGGTCACCGATCCCGAGTTGAACCTGATCCGGAAGATGATCCAGCTTCCCGAGGTAGTGGAGACAGTGGCCAGCAATCTGGAACCCCATCATCTTCCCCACTATGCTCAGGAACTGGCGACATTCTTCCACAGCTTCTACAAATACTGTCGTGTCATCTCTGAAGACGAGGCCCTGACGGCTGCCCGGCTGAAGCTGGTGGAGGCGGCCGGAATCGTCCTTGCAAGGACGCTGTCGCTGATGGGGATGACTGTCCCCGAGCGGATGTAGTCCGCAGCACACCCGGCCTTTGCCTCACGCATACCTAGGGGTACGCCTGTCGGAGACTGACGGAGCCTGGTTGTGGCCCGCTGGCACTATCAGAGGTTGTGGGTGGCCTTCGCCTCCTGGATGACAGCCGTTATGTCCGGTTCTCTCCCACCATCCGCAGGCTTGCCCAGGGGGTCGTCGATTTCGGTCTTCCCCAGGAGGACTTCAAAAGTCGCCTTGATGGAATACGACAGTGCTCGGAGATGATAGCCCCCCTCCAGGGTCAGGACCAGCCGTCCTTGACATAAATCTTTGGCCAGTTGGCGAATTATGGAAACCATCCGTGCGAAACCGTCTACGGTCACCCGCATGGACGATATGGAATCTGCCCAATGGGCATCATATCCCGCGGAAACAAAAAAAATCTCGGGCGCAAAGCGATGGGCCAGAGGAACGAGTATCTGCTGGAATGCCTGCAGGTATTGCTCATCACCGCAGCCGGGCGGCAGCGGGACGTTGGCCGTGGTCCCGAGGCCAGCTCCGATTCCGGTCTCAGCAATCCTGCCTGTTCCGGGATAGAGCGGATACTGATGGACCGAGAAGTAGAACACTGCCGGATCATCATAGAAAATCTCCTGGGTGCCGTTACCGTGATGCACGTCGAAATCGGCGATGAGTATGCGGCTGAGGCCGTGTCTCCTGGCAGCCTGTCTGGCGGCGATAGCGATGTTGTTGAACAGGCAGAACCCCATGGAATCCGTCCGGGTGGCGTGATGTCCCGGCGGTCTGACCAGTGCGAAGCCGCTATTAATCTTGTTACTCACCACTGCCTCTGTGACCTGGAGCAGACCACCGGCGGCATAGAGAGCGGCCTCATAGGAACGTGGCGACATCATGGTGTCAGCATCGAGCCAACCCCCACCGGACCGGGCCGTAGCCTCGATCCGCGAGACAAGTCNNAAGCTGCTGACTGACCCCGCTCTGATCCAGCAGCTCCATGGTCTGCTCCAATCTGCTGGCATTCTCGGGGTGCTGTCCGGTATCGTGTTCGAGGTAGACCGGATGGTGAACCATGCCTACTTTCATGAGGTTCCCTCCCTCGGCTAGTCTGAAGGCACTGATGGTCTGCGGCTGTTCAGTAGACCGCTCTGTGGCTTGTTGATTCCACCAGCCGCCTGTAGGCAGCAATCAACTTCTCCGTCACAGCGCCAGGCACGCCCGGACCGATGGCATCCTCGCCGATTCCGGTGATGGGCATGATCTCGATGAGTGAGTTGGTGCAGAAGGTCTCATCAGCCGCGGCAAGCTCCTCAGGCGATATCCTCTTCTCAACAGCCTCGATGTTTGCAGATCGGGCCAACTCCAGCACGACGGCGCGGGTGACTCCGGGCAGAATCCCACAGTCCTCACCGGGGGTGAACAGCACTTTGCCCACGACCAGGAAGACATTACTGGTGCTGCCTTCAGCTATGAAACCCTGGTCGTTGAGCAGGATAGCCTCATGCGCACCGGCCACTCTGGCTTCCCTCCGGGCCAGCAGGTTGTCCAGGTAGCTGAGTGACTTCAGGCCTGAGACTGGCGAACGGGTATTCCGGCCTACGGAGGACACGATGGCCCTGAATCCCTGCCTGTAAACGCTATCGGCATAAGGCGCATAGTCCCTGGCGTTGATCAACACCGTCGGTTCCCGGCAGGTGGCGATGTCAGGTACCGGCTCTCCCGGGCCGCCCGACAGGGTGAGGCGAATCCTGGCGTTGGTGAGATGATTGGCCCCCAGAGTGTCATAGATGGCCTTCGACAGATCGGGGGTGATGTCCAGGCTTATACCCAGTACCTGCGCAGCTCGGTGAAGCCTAGCCAGGTGTGCCTCGAGGCGGAAGACATGCCCGGAGTAGGCCCGCATGGTCTCGAACAGTCCATAGCCGTAGAGGAATCCGTAGTCGAAGGGAGAGAGCCTGGCCTGCGAAAGTGGCATGAGGCGTCCGTTGAGATAGACGATTTCTTCCACCGGGCTATCCCTACTCCTCTCTAGAATCCGAGATCAAGAGGGTGGTGTCAGATTCAGGAAATTGCTGAGCAGCTTGTGGCCGGTGCTGGTGAGGATTGACTCGGGATGGAATTGAACCCCCTCCACCACGTATTCCCTGTGGCGCACCCCCATGATCTCTCCGGCATCTGTCCTGGCGGAGATCTCAAGGCAGGATGGCACGGCGTCCATCTTGATACCGAGTGAGTGGTAGCGTCCGGCTTCAATGGGACTGGGGAGGTCCCGAAAGATGGTCCGGCCGTCGTGATGAATCAGAGACGTCTTGCCGTGCATGGGATGGTAGCGGGTGATGGTGCCGCCGTACACATGGCCGATGCACTGATGCCCCAGGCATACACCCAGTATGGGGATCCGGCCAGCGAAACGGGTGATGACATCGTTGGAAATGCCGGCATCCAGAGGAGTGCCGGGTCCGGGTGAGATGACAATGTGGGTGGGTGCCAGGCTCTGGACATCTTCCAGACCAATGCAGTTGTTGCGGTGCACAACGGAATCCCAGCCCAGTTCACCGAGGTACTGGGCCAGGTTATAGACGAAGGAATCGTAGTTGTCGATAATGAGGATCACGTCAGCACTGCCAGCTCAGGGGACAGGGTCAGAGCCTGGAACAGGGCTCTGGCCTTGTCCAGCGTTTCCTGATACTCTGCCTCAGCGTTGGAATCNNTGGTCGGCTCCAACTCGTCGATGATCTCCATGGCACGTACCTTGGGTGCTCCGGTGATGGAACCGCCGGGGAAGCAGGCTTTCAGCAGATCGATCCTGTTCTTCTCCTGGCGCAGTCTTCCCTCCACGCACGAAGTGAGCTGGAATACTGTAGCATACTTCTCCAGCGTCCACAATTCTCTGACCCTCACTGTGCCGTAGCGGCAGACCCTGCCCAGGTCGTTCCTCTCCAGGTCGACGATCATGACGTTCTCGGCCCGGTCTTTGACGCTATCCTGCAGCTCCTTTGCCAGGGCTTCATCCTCAGCCGGGGACTTCCCGCGAGGGCGGGTGCCTTTCATGGGACGGGTTTCGACCATACCGCCGTCCACCTTGAGGAATCTCTCCGGCGAAGCGCAGATGATGGTGGCATCATCGAAATTGAGATAGGCAGCAAAAGGAGCAGGGTTGATCCCTTTCAGGCGCAGGTATAGCTGATACGGCGGTACCGGTAGCTCAGCCTCAAATCGTTGAGAGAGGTTGACCTGGAAGATGTCCCCACTGGCGATGTACTCCCTGGCGGTCTCCACTGCAGTGAGATACTCGGGGCGGGTGAAGTTGCAGCGCAGGGCTAGCCCCGACCTCTTGAGGCTGCCCGGCGGCAGGGACTCTGTGTCAGGAGGCGGTGACTGAAGAGTTGATCGGCGGGGACGGGCCAGCAACCGTTCCTTTGCCTCTTTCATACGCCGGTGGGCCCTGCTCAGCCTCCTGGCCTCATCCTGCTCCGGAAAGCCGGTGGAGGCTATGTACACCCGGTTCTCCAGGTGGTCCAGAGTGATGACCAGATCGTAGAAGGCGAGGCAACACTCGGGCAGGGACAGGTCGTCAAGGGCCGTGCGAGGCAGTTTCTCGATCAACCCGCACAGGTCATAGCTGAAGTAGCCCACTGCGCCGCTGGGGAACGGGGTCGGATAGGGGGCAGACTCCAGTGCGTACCGCTGCAACAGCTCGTTCAGGGTGTCAAAGGGGTTGGCTCCGGTTGCCTCCGCACCTTCGGGACCGCTAATGACGAGCCGGCTGTCATGGCTCTTCAGGATGAGGAACGGGTTACTACCCAGAAAAGAATAGCGCCCCAGGCTCATTTCATTCATGCCGCTATCCAGAAAGAAGCTGTAGGGCTCCTCACGGAAGATCTCGAAGGGTTGGGCCGCACCGAGGGGTAGATGAATCTCTTCGATTAGGGGANNTCCTGGAGCTTGTTCGCAGTCTGCAGGCCGGTGGCCGCGTCCCACCCTCTCATCCGATAGTAATCGCCTTTTGTCCTCTCGAATCCGGCGCGGTCAACGACTGCCCCCTTTCGGGAGGTCACCTTCCCGGCCCTTCCTGGCACCAGGCACTCGACGTTAGTCGAATTGGTCTTGAGCGGTCGGA
>JAFNFZ010000238.1 GCA_017885485.1 Chloroflexota bacterium | reverse complement strand
CGCGGATGTTGAACGCCTTCTTCAAGACGTTGATTCTCTCTCCTGACTGCCTCAATTCAGTGGGGGTCAGCTCGATCCCGGTGGCTGAGGTGCAAAGGTGAGCCGCTTCGGATAGCAGGTCCTGGAAGCAGTCTCTCATCAAGTCGCAGATCATGAGGGATGAGAGGATGGCAGCCAGATCTTCCCTCTCTTGAGTCCAGAGACCTGCGTTTGTCGGTGGAGCTGCCCCCCGGGGAGAGCAGGGAGGGCAAGAACGGGATTCTGTCCGCAGACCGATTGCAGACCACAGAGCCTGTTCCTCTGTGCTCCTTGGGTCGCAGCCGGCCATTTCCAGGCCCTTGCAGTGCATAGCCCACTGCTCTGAGCCCCGACCCAGTCTGGCTGAAGCTCGCCTTGTCCCTTCTGCCAGCAGGCTGCCTATGTATTGGCACTCTCCAATCCTCTCCACCATCTCGACCAGCGCATTTGGATTGCCGAAGGACAGTTCGATTCCCCCGGTGTCCTCCTTTGTGAACAGCCCCTTTTCAAAGCTCTCCATGGCCCAGGCAATGGAGCCGCCGGTGCTCACGGTATCTAGTCCGTAAAGCTGACATAACTCAGCCGCCTTCAGTATCGTGGGCATGTCATCCACGCCGCACAAAGGCCCCAGAGCTGCTAGGCTCTGGTAGTCCAGTGTTGCTTCTGCTCCCGCATGGGGCCCGTCGACGACGCGGAGCAGGCGTCTGCAGGCAACAGGGCAGGTGGGACAGGCACTCGCCTTGACCTGACGCCACACTACCTTGTGTTCCCTGCTCAGTTTATCGGCTCCTTCAAAGGTGGACTCCTGAAAGTTCCTGGTGGGCAGGGCGCCTGCTCGATTGACAGTCTGGAGGCAGTCCAGTGTTTCGGAGTATGTGCTCTTCGAGGCAACCTCCGTCTGAGCCTTGGCATAGAGAGCGATGGAAGCCCTCTCAAGTGTGTGCAGATCGTGCACGGAGATAGGTTTTGTTCCTCTGAGAACGATCGCCTTGAGCTTCTTTGCCCCCATCACGGCACCGGCGCCACCTCGTTGTGACAGTGGGTAGCCATCGCTAATGGATGCGTAGCGAACAAGGTTCTCACCGCCCGGTCCAATCGAGGCTACCTGCACCCTGTCATCTCCCAGGTGCCTGCGAATTTCTGCTGAGGTCTGGAAACCACTTCTTCCAGAGAGATGGTCTGCCTTCTTGAAATGCACTATTTCGTTGTCCACGAATACGTAGACCGGAGAGGAGGCTGCGCCGGTAATCACCAGGGCATCGTAGCCGGTGCGCTTCAACGAGAGGGACCACTGTCCCGATGATACCGAGGCGCTCAGGAATCCGCTGAGAGGTGATTTGGTGACCACGGCATGATTGCTGCTGGCCGGAGCCATAGTGCAAGCCAGTCTGCTGGAAGCAAAAACGATGGCATTGCCTGGACTGAGTGGGTCTGTTCCTGGTTTGACCCATTCAAAAAGGAGTCGTGTAGCCACCCCCACCCCACCCAGATAGCTTCTGAGCCAGGATTGTGGTAACTCCCGTACCTCTGTTTTCTGTTTGGTCAGATCAACAACAAGGCACTTGCCGCTGTATGAACGCAAGCCAGTCTCCTGCTCCATAATCGACGTACGTACGCTTGCCTGTCGGGTATGGCCATCAGGGAGATGCCCTTCCTACCGCTCACAGATTGAGCACCTGGTCAGCCCTGTCAGGGTCGCTTACCTTGAGCACGACGTTCGCCTTCCCCGGGGACGGGTTGATGAAGGCATAGAAATACTCCAGATTGATGCCTGCCTCTGCCAGAGGTTTGGCTACGGTCTCCAGAAGACCGCCTGGTTTGTCGGGCATCTCAGCATGAAGCACCGTGGTTTCAGTGACTGTGAAGCCGGCCTTCCTCATAGCTGCAGCCCCCTTGGCGGGATCGGATAGGATCATGCGCACGATTCCGAAGTCGGAGCCTTCAGCTATGCACAGAGCCTGTATGTTCATGCTCTGCGCTTTCAGCACCTCCAGCATCTCCACCAGTCTGCCAGGCTTGTTCTCTACAAAGACCGACACCTGCCTTATCTTCATTTCCGGCCTCCTGTCCACATGGAGTATCAGAGTTCCCTTCTGTCCATGACCCTCTTGGCTTTGCCCTCGGTTCGTGCTATGGACTTTGGCTCCACCAGTTTGACGCGGACGCCAATGCCCAGGGTACTTTCCACTTCATCTTTGACCTTCTTCTGCAGAGCCTCCATCTTGCGCATCTCGTCTGAGAAGACCGCCTCAGACACTTCTACCCATATCTCCAGGTCATCCAGGTGGCGCTCGCGATCGACAATGATGAGATAGTGGGGTTCCACGCCTTCCACCTGCAGGAGGATGCTCTCTATTTGAGATGGGAAGACGTTGACACCGCGGATCTTAAGCATGTCGTCTGTTCTGCCGGTTACTTTGGTCATGCGCACCAGAGTTCTGCCGCACTGGCACGGTTCTGAGCTGAGGGAGGCGATGTCTCTGGTACGAAAGCGGATGACCGGCAGTGCTTCCTTGGTCAGCGTGGTCAGTACCAGTTCCCCCTTCTGCCCGTGTGGGAGCTGTGCCCCCGTCTGTGGATCGACTATTTCGGCCAGAAAATGGTCTTCGAAGATATGCAGGCCGCGTCTGTACGGACATTCTACAGAGACCCCGGGTCCCACCACTTCGGTGAGGCCATATATGTCCATGGCCTTGATAGGCAGTTTGGCTTCTATCTCGGCCCTCATCTGCTCTGACCATGGTTCTGCACCGCATATTCCCAGCCTGAGCTTGGTGAGNNTGTCTCTTGCTGTTGCCGGTCGAGGTGGGTATGACGGCGGCGCCGACTCTCTCACCACCATAGTGGAACCCCAGCCCGCCGGTAAACAGCCCATAGCCGTATGCGTTCTGCATTACGTCGTCCTTTGTTACTCCGGCGCAGGTGAGGGTCCTGGCCATGACCTCGGTCCACATTCTCAGGTCATTAGCCGTGTAGGGCGCTACCACGGGCTTCCCTGTGGTGCCGCTGGAAGCGTGTATCCGGCATACCTGCTGCAAAGGGACCGCCAGCAGACCGAAGGGGTAGTTGTCTCTGAAATCCTGCTTGGTGGTGAAGGGTAATCTCGAAAGGTCGGCCAGAGAACTGATGCTGTCAGGGGTCACGCCGCGCTGTTGAAAGGCATGCCGGTAGAAGGGCACCTTCTCATAGACCCGGGTTAGCTGTGCCTTCAACCTCTCGAGTTGCAGCGCCTCCAATTCCCCTCTGGGCATCGTTTCATACTTGGAATTCCAGATCATGTCCATGCCTCCTGACTCAGTCGTGTCTGGTTTCTTTCCTGTGCAGCGCCTCTTCCCTGCCTCGGGCGAAGGCCTTCAGGTTGACCTGCAGGAATTTCTGGGGCACCCGCTGGGAGAGGTCATCAACATAGCTCCCCTCGTCTATCTCCAGGAAAACCGAGAGAAAGCCGATGAGTAGCACGTTGAGGACCTGAGGGTTGCCCAGCTCCGCAGCGATTTCTGTTCCGGGGACGAAGTAGATCTGGTTTGTGCGTCGGCGAAGGGTCTCTTCTACCTCACCCACACTGGGGTACTTCGAGGCACCCCCCACCACGGACAGAGGGGGAATGGCAAGATTGTTGACAATGGCTACGCCGTCTCTTCTGAGGTAGGCTGCCCATCTGGCGCCTTCCAGGCGCTCGAATCCCAGCAGGAAGTCGGCATCGCCCCTCTTTATCATAGGGGAGAAGACCTGTTCTCCCATTCTCAGATGGCTTACCACGCTACCCCCTCTTTGAGACATGCCCAGGGAGTCTGATTTCTTCACGTCGTAGCCGGCCTTCACGGCTATCTCTGCCAGAGCATCGCTGGCCAGAATCACGCCCTGACCACCCACTCCCGCCATGAGCAGGTCGGCCTTGATCATCCTTCCCTCACTCTGATGGCCTGGCAATGGCATGCCTGCAGGCATAGCGAACACCTGTCGCCCATGCACAGGAGGGGATCGATCTTCACATCATCGTCGTCTCTGGATATCGCGGGGCAGCCGACCCGGAGGCAGTTGAAGCACCTGTCGCATTCCTCAAGGTGCACCACCAGTGGCTTGCCTTTTTCCCTGACTCTGAGGGGGCAGTCGCCGCGGACAACTATCACTGAGGGTTCGTCTGTCTCTACACATCGCCTGATGGTGGCTTCGATGACGGGCAGGTCAAAGGCGTCTATCACATTCACATCGCGCACACCAACTCCCCTGCACAGGTCTTCGATTACTACCCTTCTTGCGCGTTCACCCCTGGCTGATATGCCTGTGCCCGGATGACCCTGGTGGCCTGTCATGGCGGTGGTATTGTTGTCCAGAATGATCACTGTGCCGCGCCCTTCATTATATACAACATCCACCAGGCTCGTGATGCCTGAGTGTATGAAGGTGGAGTCGCCGATAACGCTGACTATCCTGTTGGCCACGCCGGCTTTTTCCAGCCCGTGCGCCTGTCCGATACTGGCTCCCATGCAGGCGCAGGTGTCCAGGGCCAGAAGTGGCGGATAGACCGCCAGAGTATAGCAGCCGATGTCACTGGTGGCGATAATCCCCTGCCGCTGCTGTTGGATGCCTCCCCGCTTCTGCCCGGACATATCATCCTGAGGGACCACATGGTAGAACCCCAGTCTCTTGAGTGCATAGGATGTCGCGGCATGCGGGCAGCCGGGACATAACAGGGGTGGACGTGGTGGGAAATCATGCTCCACTCTTTGTGTCGCTGGTGGTCTGCCAGCGTGAGGCAGGAGACCTATCGCTATTGCTCTCTCCTCCAGGATCTCGGGGTTGAGCTCCCCGATAATGGGCACCAGTTGCTTGCCGGTTACCCCTATTCCCATCGCTTTGAAGATGTCTTCAAGGAATGGATCCAGTTCTTCGACCACCACCACTCTCTCTACCTTTGAGGCGAACTCCCGTATCAGATTCTCGGGGATGGGGTAGGTGGTGATCAGCTTCAAGAAACTGGCGTTTCGGAACACCTCTCTGGCGTACTGGTAGGAGGCTCCGGCCGATATGATGCCGATGCTTCGGTCTCTGAGAATCATCTCGTTCAAAGGGAAAGCCTCAAAGTAGGCGGCTAGCTTCTGTATGCGTTCCTCCATCAAAGGGTGCCTGGGGCGTGCGTTGGATGGAACCATGACGAACTTGTGGGGATCTCTGACGAACTTGGGCGGCCTCCTCTTGATTTCCGGAGATTCGGCTATCTCTGCCACCGTTTTGCAGTGAGATATCCGCGTAGTGCTGCGGAAGAGAACAGGGGTGTCGAACTCCTCACTGATTCCGAATGCCCATTCCATCAGGCTGTAGGCTTCCTGGCTGTCCGTTGGCTCCAATATGGGCACTTTGGCGAAGCGGGCGTAGTGGCGGTTGTCCTGCTCGTTCTGGGAACTGTGCATGCCGGGATCATCGCAGCACACTAATACCAGTCCTCCTCTTACCCCTGTCACGGAGGCGGCGAAGAAGGGGTCTGCGGCCACGTTCAATCCCACATGTTTCATGGCGGCCAGGGCCCTGACTCCGCCGTAGGAAGCCCCCATAGCTACTTCCAGGGCAACTTTCTCATTGGTGGACCACTCCACATAGATTCCCGGGAATCTGGCCAGATTCTCCATGATCTCGGTGCTGGGAGTTCCCGGATAGGCAGCGGCCACACTAAGACCGGCGTGATACGCTCCCAGAGCGATGGCTTCGTTGCCNNTTCCTCAGCAGTTCTCGTGAGTTGCCCTCTAACACGATACGTCCCCTCTCCATGACATAGCCTCTGTCGGCCACCTTCAGGGCCGCAGTGGCATCCTGTTCGACAAGGAGGATGGTCAGTCCCTCATCCCTGAGCCTGGCTATGAGCCGCAGGATGTCCTTGACCAGATTGGGTGCCAGGCCAAGGGACGGCTCGTCCAGTAACAGGATCTTCGGAGAGGACATGAGTGCCCGTCCGATGGCCAGCATCTGCTGTTCACCCCCGCTGAGGCTGCCTGCCCGCTGGCCCCTGCGCTCCTTGAGTACAGGGAACATCTCAAAGACCATTTCCAGATTGGATTTGACAGTATCGCTGCGAAGAGCCCACCCTGCATATCCCAGGGGGCGCCACCAGTTCCTGGCCACCTGGACATAGCTGCCCATGGTCAGATTGTCCATCACCGTCATGGAGCCAAATATCTGTCGTCCTTCGGGAACGTAGCCGATACCCAGTCTCACCGTCTTGTGGGGTGGCAGCCCGGATAGCTTGGCATCGTCAAGCCAGATGCCCCCTCCTTTCAGAGGCACCACTCCTGAAATGGCATTCAGAAGGGTGGTCTTGCCGGCTCCATTGGACCCTATCAGGGTAACGATTTCCCTGGTGTTCACCATCAGAGAGACCTCTCGCAATGCTGTGGCCCGGCCATACGACACCAGCGCCTTCTCTACCTTCAGCATGGGCTACTCCACTTCCTCACCGAGGTATGCTGCTATGACCCTCTGGTTCCTCTGGATCTCAGCGGCTGTGCCTTCCGCGATCTTCTGCCCGCTGTCCAGGACGATGACCCACTCCGCCAGGCCCATGACCAGGTCCATATCATGTTC
>JAFNFZ010000237.1:1840-5374 GCA_017885485.1 Chloroflexota bacterium | reverse complement strand
GGTCAATGCCTGCCAATGCCTGAACTGTGCCAGCGTACACCTTGATCAGACTCCTAACATCGACTGCAGACATCATGCCCTCTGAGCTTCGCACAAATACCCTAGGCGCGAAATCGCTTCTCATAGTTGTACCACTTACTGAGCTATGGTTGCCATAATCTGAGCTGGACCAGACTGTGGAGCTTCACCCGCAATAGTGGTTGGGGAGCCATTCAGGAGTACCACTCCCTCTCGTCAGGAGAGCTCTCGCCCTGACGAAAGCGGTGGAAGGCTGGAAGAAGCTGTTTGCCCAAGGTCACCTGGCACCTCCATTGAATATCCGCAGTCGTTGGAACGACCTCAAGGATGACTGGCAATGGAACGAGATGGGGTACATAATTGTTGGACAAGGGTGGAAGCAAGAATCACACCTCCCTCTTCATTGAGATAGAGCAACTATGACGTCGCCCGCAATTCACATCCGTGACCTGGGTAAGATCTATGTCGTCAGTTCGCAGGAAGCCGGCGCGACAGCCGCGCTAAGAGATCTCGTACATCGCCGCACGCAGGAAGTCCGCGCTGTTGATGGCATATCGTTCGACCTGGCTCCCGGTGAAATAGTTGGCTTTCTGGGCCCCAACGGGGCAGGAAAGACCACCACCCTGAAGATGCTTTCCGGTCTGCTGCATCCCACGACAGGTGAGGTAACCGTGCTCGGCCATGTTCCATGGAAGCGTGAAAAAGCATTTCTCAGGCAGATCACCTTGGTGATGGGACAACGCAACCAACTGGTCTGGGACATCCNNCTGACCGAACTACTGGAACTGGGACCTCTCCTCCACAAACCGGTCCGCAACCTATCCCTGGGTGAGCGTATGAAGTGCGAGATCGCGGCAGCCCTGCTGCACCGCCCGAGCGTCGTCTTCCTGGACGAGCCAACCATTGGCTTGGACGTGACGATGCAGCGGCGCATCCGGGGATTCATCACAGAGTACAATCGCCGCGTTGGAGCGACCGTTCTTTTGACCAGCCACTACATGGCCGACGTTGAGGCGCTCTGCAAACGAGTTGTCGTCATCCATCACGGCCAGCTCCTCTTCGACGGCGATCTCTCTGTCTTAGTGCAGAAGTTCACGGAGCACAAAACCATCGTCGTGCAGTTGGCCGATTGCCAGGCGGATTTGCGGTCTTATGGCGAAGTGGTGTCTTGTTCGGATGGCCACATCACCCTCCGAGTCCCGAAGGGCGAAACAGCCCAGGTCACCGGGCGACTATTGGCCGATCTCCCGGTCATCGACTTGTTGGTGGAGGATCCACCGATCGAGGAAGTGATCGAACTCGTGTTTGCACGGGGGAATGCATGAGAGCCCTGGCGGAACTGTACGTCCAGCAGTTCAGAACCACCCTGGCGATGATGCTCCAGTATCGCGCTTCGTTGCTCATCTGGATGATTGGGCACGTGCTGGAGCCACTGGTCTATCTCATCGTATGGTCAGTAGTCTCGAATAGCGGCGGCGGAAGCGTCGGAGACTACACCACAAGGGAGTTTGCTGCCTACTTCATCGTGCTGATGCTGGTCAATCATGTCACCTACACCTGGATAATGTACGAATTCGAGTACCGCGTCCGTGAGGGGATCCTCTCATTTGCACTGTTGAAGCCGGTGCACCCCATCCATTCGGATATCGCCGACAATGTGTCCTCGAAGGTGATAACACTGCCCTTCATGGTGCTTATCGCTGTGGGAATGGCGGCGATCTTTCATCCTTCCCTTTCTCCGGCACCGTGGGCCATCGGAGTATTTGTCCCAGCATTGCTGCTCGCTTTCCTGATTCGATTCCTTCTAGAATGGAACCTGGCACAGGTGGCGTTCTGGACAACGCGCGTCAGCGCCATCAACCAGACCTACTTTGTCCTGGTGCTGTTTCTTTCCGGTCAGATGGCGCCGCTGACGCTTCTGCCCCATCCGGTGCGGATTGCAGCCGAGATTCTGCCCTTCCGCTGGATGATCGGCTTTCCTGTGGAACTGCTGCTGGGTCGGCTTACGCCTGCGGAAGCGTTGATTGGACTGGGAGCTCAAGTCGCCTGGTCAATAGCTGCCCTCGTACTAGTCCGCGTGGTGTGGCGGGCAGGGGTGAGGGTCTATTCGGCGGTGGGTGCATGAGCTACCTCCGCCTGATTGGCGCATTCTTCCGGGTGAACGTGTTGGGCGAGCTGGCCTACCGGGTCAACTTCCTGGTGCAACTGTCCCAGTCACTTCTTGAGCTGGCTATCGCGTTGGGCGGACTGGCTGTCATCTTCTCCTTCACTGATAACCTGGGCGGCTGGCGGCCGGATGAAGTGCTGGCACTTGTCGGTGTCTACTTCCTGGTCGGCGGAATGATCGGCTTGGTGATCCAGCCAGGCATGGAACAACTCATCGAATCCGTTCGTGATGGGACGCTGGACTTCACGCTGACCAAACCCGAAGACGCCCAGCTAATCGTCAGCATCCGGCGCGTGGAAATCTGGAAACTGATCGACATTCCGCTGGGCCTCATTGTTCTGGGGACNNCGGCAGTCTTCGTTCTAACCCTTGTTTCGGGAGGGCTCATCATCTACAGCTTCTGGTTGATGTTGGCTACCCTCTCCTTCTGGTTCGTGCGGGTAGAGAACATTCTGGTGATCTTTCAAAGCATGTACGAAGCTGGGCGATGGCCAGTAAGCCTCTATCCGGGATGGCTACGTTATGGGTTGACCTTTGTCGTACCAGTGGCTTTTGCTACCACGGTCCCGGCTGAAGCCTTGACCAGCCGGCTCAACTGGGAAACGCTGGTTGGCGCGTTGACACTGGCCGCTGTCCTCCTCTTGGTGTCGCGAGCATTCTGGCTGGTTGGGCTGCGGCGGTACTCTGGAACATCGGCGTAACGGAAGTGTCTTCGCTCTCGTCCATCCAGTTGGTGTGCAGATCGCCATGGCCGAATTCCTGAGTGTCGACAGGAACCGTCCCGCGAACGGTTCTCCAGCCTGGCATCCCTCTGTGTCCGAACCGAGGCCATTACCGGCAGCATGCAGTCGGTCGATTCTGCATCGTCGTGGGAACTCGAACCTAAGAAGTGGTGCAACTATTGGGGGCAAGTCATCGCGTCAGACGGCTACGGTCACGCGCCAAGACCGGTCGCGGCTCTGTAGTATAGGCAGATAAGCCTGCAGTTGATCTCAATCTCCTCGCCTGGCATGGCAAAGGGCACATCTGCCTTGAAGTGCTTCGTCAGCCTGTTGTCGAAAGCGGCCAGGGGGAATCTACTGCGCAGTTCTGTGGTAACGATGTTCATGTTCTCCAGTGAAGACAGTCTCTTCTTTTCCGCCAGGGAGGAATAGTCGAAGTCATACTGGAAGATCTCCACAATGGGCTCCACCGAGGTCCATCCGTAGAGCCTCACAAATTCCTCTGTCTTGATGGACGAGGTCTTTGTTCTGTCCTGAACCTTGCGGAAGACTGGAATCCCCCCTGTCAGTAGAGTTGCGGGTACACTGAGCTTCATCCTGGTGGTTGTTGATTCCTTACCCGTTTGG
>JAFNFZ010000237.1:0-1814 GCA_017885485.1 Chloroflexota bacterium | reverse complement strand
GAGGCTGGCTTGCGAAGCTCCGAACCCCTGCACACAAGAGTGACTAGTCCCAGATCCCTTAGCTTCTGGGCAATTGGCTCCGCTGCCTGAAGATCTGGATAGTAACCGACCACCCTCGGAACCTCGCCGGTTAGGAGAGCGCGTGTACCGAAGAGATCCTTGTTGATGATTGCCGCTACCCTCTCTATAAGGTCCGCCTCAGGGCACCTCGTCGGAGCCACTGCTATGTAAGCAACTTCACTTCCAGTCATCCAATTGCCCGCCTTGGATTAGCAGTTCCATGCCACAACACCATCTTGCTGGCAGCACGGCAAAGAGCGTTTCTGTCAAGCCCTATTCTGCGAACTACACGGCAACTATGGAAACGGGGCCTTTGCTAACCGGGCATGTAGTCCTGAATATGCACGCCGCACTGCTCACAGAACCTGGCACCTCTCGGCATTCCCTGGCCGCAGTTGGGGCAGAACATGCGCCTTCCAGCTTGTGCCGCGAGCCGATTATCTTGCTCTGCCAGCGTCGCTGCTGTCGCCTCCCTTATGCCTCTGCGAGGTTCTCCAATCGGCCTTCTACTTCATACAGCATCACGCAGACCATGGCAACAAGGGCGGCAAGCGCTAGCATAAACCACATGATCGGTGTCAGATGTCCGTATGTTCTGCCATCGAGAGCCTCAACGATACCAACAACCAATGCACCTACCGCGGCAACCCGGAGCAAGAACGGCAACACTTGCCGCGTCATAGAGTCCATCAGTTTGCTCATGGTTCTACCTCCTGATTCTTCAATCATATACCAAATATTCAATCACAACCTTCACTTAGATACAAAGGGAATTTAGAGTAGCCCATTCCCAAGACACTAACCCCTTAACCCCGAACACCTGCTGAAGTTCTACTAGGCGCGGGATTTTTCAGTCTCAGGAGTGGCAACTGCAACTGGGGAAGTGGCACAACTGTTGGGACAGGTCAAGGGATTCCAGGGACTGACGTGAGCGCCCTTCACATTCTGCAACGTGACGCTCGGGTGGAAAGAGGCATCAAGAAACCGGGGCTGCCTCTGCTCAATCGCCGTCGTCTCTGAAGCCGATGTCTGCATGTGTCCCGTCACAAAACGGCTTGTTTCTCGACCCCCCGCAGCGACACAGGGTGTAGTGCTCCTCACAGGCCGGCTTGGACCCCATTTCGTCATTGAGGCATATCCCTCCAACCACTCTGATAGGGCCGTTCCTGGTAATAGTCATGGCGGGTTCACGGCCGAAATCCTGACAGTGCTCTCCGCCAATCTTGTACGTCAAGGCCCCAGACGGACACTTGCGGATCGTCTTCATGATCTCTTCAGGGCTGGCCGCGTTTGGGTCGCATGTCTCGAACACCTGAGGCAGCTCTGTAATACATGAACGGTCCCGACAGCAAACGTCCGTGTTGTCGACGATGGTTATCTGATGGCCTGCATATTCATTTGTCTGGCCCTTGGTTCTGCCTTGGTCCTTGTCTCCGACGAAGCCGATTCTAGTGTGAGAACCATCGCAGAATGGTTTCCTCTTTGAAGCGCCGCAGCGACACAGCATGGTGATCGGTTGAAGTGGCAAGTTCTGCCCATCCGAATTCTTGATGTCCTCCACTCCCTCAACTCTGTAGGGACCGTTCCGCAGCACGGTAATCGATGGCTTCTTCTCTGGTTGAGTTCTAGTCACCATCATTCCTCCCCTTCCTACACAATGAGTTGGGGCGAATCGTGCCACAAGTGCAGGTGTCTTTGGGTTTGATGGCAATCGGGACTTGCAGAGTGATTCCCTTACCTGAGTCCAGCTTCCG
>JAFNFZ010000236.1 GCA_017885485.1 Chloroflexota bacterium | reverse complement strand
CCACTTCGCCAGCCTTGATGCTCCGGATCATGATAGCCCTGGTAGCTTCCTCCTCAGAGTCAAAGACCCTGGCCGGACCTCGATGAGAAAGCATCTCCGGCGCCACCGCCGCGGCCTTCACTACGGCGCCCTCGGGTGCCAGATTCCCAAAGAGAATGGCCAGGCCTCCCCTGGGGGAATATGGGGCGGATATGGGGCGAATCACGTTCTCATTCCTATTCCTGGCAATGGCATTTTCCTCACTGAGCGATCTACCCGAAACCCTGACCACTCTGGATCTCAATACCCTGGCCTTAGACAGCTCCGCCNNGGGCTGAGCTTGCACAGGTAGGGAGTCCGATCACTGATGTCATTGACCAGCGACAGCGGGAATTCAACCCCAGCTTCGTGGGCAATGGCCATGAGGTGGAGGATGGAATTGGTGCTGCCACCCAGCGCCGTATCGACCACAAGAGCATTGTAGATGGAGTTCCTGGTGATGATGTTACGCGGGCGGACATCTCTGAGAAGGAGCTCCATAATGGCCAGTCCGGTTGCCTTGGCCAGCCGAATCCGTCTGGCGTCTACGGCGGGGATGGTTCCATTGCCACCAAGCGCCATTCCCAGAGCCTCAGTCAGGCAGTTCATGGTGTTGGCCGTAAACATGCCGGCACAACTGCCACAGCCAGGGCAAGCGATCTCCTCCAGTTCTCTCAGCTCCGACTGGCGCATCTTCTTCCTGGTCACTTTGCCCACTGCCATGAAGACCGAATTAAGGTCAACCGACTCAGTTCCCAGCCTGCCGGCCATCATGGGACCACCGCTGACAAGAATGGAGGGTATATTCAGCCTCGCCGCTGCCATGATCATGCCCGGAATGATCTTGTCACAGTTGGTGATGAATACCAGCGCATCAAAGGCGTGTGCCTGGGCCACTATCTCTACTGAATCGGCAATAAGCTCGCGACTGGGCAGACTGAACCGCATGCCGAAGTGATTCATGGCAATACCATCGCAGACAGCAATGGTATTGACCTCAAAGGGCGTGCCTCCGGCCTGACGCACCCCGCTCTTAACCGCATCAGCGATGCTGCGCAGGTGAATATGTCCGGGGACAATCTCGCTGAAACTATTCACAATACCGATGAATGGCTGTCCTATCTCCTTCTCTGTGCACCCCAGGGCTCTCAGCAGAGCGCGGTGCGGGGCACGCTCGACACCTGACTTCACGGTATCGCTCTTCATGGTTGCCTCACCTCTTTTCACAGACTGCTGC
The DNA here is from genome assembly GCA_017885485.1 of Chloroflexota bacterium. Classification (GTDB taxonomy): domain Bacteria; phylum Chloroflexota; class Dehalococcoidia; order UBA2247; family RBG-13-53-26; genus RBG-13-53-26. Next base: position 2,702 of record JAFNFZ010000236.1, on the reverse strand, counting down.
CTCTTGAGAGTGCCTACTATGATAACGTACCACCAACGGTTTGCAAAGTGTTTGCCCCGCGCCGGGCTGCACAGTAGAATCTAGAGTAGATACCGCATCATAGTCATGTGTCAGGGCTAGTCTCTCCGAGCTAGCCCTGCGGGTGTTTGGAGGCTATTCATCAACTTACACTGTCTGACATGGATACTGAGGGAGGCTCCAGCTTACCGCCACTTCATCTCTGAGTTCCGCGAGAGCGACGGTAGACGGGCCATAGCTCTTCTTCGCGCTGCCCAGCCGTATCTGGTAGCAGCATTGCATGAGGAGTTGAAGGCATCAGCGCTTGTGCTTGTGCCCACCGCCGAGGAAGCCAAGAGATTCCTTGAACAACTCTGCGTCTGGCACAGCAATGCGTCCAGGGTACTACTGTACCCCAAACCCGACGCCCTGCCCTATGAGAGCCTGCAGGTCGACCCCTCCAAGGAACAACAGAGGTTGCAGGTCCTGAAAGCCCTGATCGATGTCCAAGGCAACTCAGACCCGGAGAATCGATCCCTCATTGTTGTCAGCGCTGCCGCCTCACTGGTGAGGAAAACGGTCTCATTCGGTGAGTTCAGGGCCGCCTGCCACACTGTAGCGCAGGGCACCAATGTCAATCCCACTGAACTGCTGACCAGATGGACCAACATGGGATACGAGAGGGTCAACCTGGTGGAGACACCAGGCACAATGAGCCACCGCGGGGGCATCATTGATGTCTATCCGCCTAACAGCGAACTGCCGGCCAGAATCGATTTCCTGGGCAATCAAATAGAGAGCATCCGACTATTCGACCCCCAGTCGCAACGTTCCCTGAGACCGGTGCCGTCGGTGACACTGGTGGCCGCCCGGGAGGCAGCCTGGCCGGCCACTGAGACGCTGATCAACTACCTCCCGCCAGATTCCCTGATCATTCTGGCCAATCCTGAAGGGATAGAAGCCTCTGTCAATGACCTCGATTTTCAGGCAAGGCAACTGCGGCGGCAACAGACAGAGAAAGGCGAGCTGCCAGAGAATACCCCGGTGCCCTACCTCACCTATCCCGAGCTCATGGCCGATCTCGATACAGTGAAGCGTCATCTGGTCCTGACCCCGTGGGCTGCCGACCACGGCCAGAATGCCCCGTCACTCTTCACCTCTCCTCATAGCTATGCCGGGCAACTGAAGCATTTTGTTGAAGAAACGAAGCAGGTGCTGCAGCAGGGATACACCGTGCTCGTCGTCTCACAACAGGCAGCCAGAATCAGCGAGTTGCTGCAGGAAGAGGATATGATTGCCCCTCCCCTTGTCAGCCTCGACCAAGCCCCGCAAGAGGGGGCTCTGACTCTGATCCACGGCTCTCTCTCGGCTGGGTGGATCATGGGCCAGGAGCTGGCCGTGCTGACCGATGCTGAGATCTTCGGCTTCGTCAAGCAAGCACGGCAGACAAAACCAAGGCCGATCCATAACAAAGGTTTCCTCCCAGATCTGTCCCCCGGGGACTATGCAGTCCACGTTGATCACGGCATCGGCCGTTTCGTTGGGATGAAGAAGATATGCCTGGATCAAGCGGAGCGGGAATACCTGACACTGGAATATGCGGCCGGTGATGTGCTCTATGTTCCCACCGACCAGGCAGACCGGGTCAGCCATTACATCGGTGCAGCAGGATCACCTCCCACACTGAGCCGCCTGGGCACACAGGAATGGGAGAAGGTCAAACGGCGGGTCAAGGAATCAGCCAAAGAGATGGCACAGAATCTGCTCAGTCTCTATGCGACAAGGGAGGTAGTCCACGGTTTCAGTTACTCGCCCGATACCGCATGGCAGCAGGAACTGGAGGCATCCTTCCCCTACGTAGAGACTCCAGACCAAATAGAGGCAGTCAGACGGGCCAAAGAGGACATGGAAGGCTCCAAGCCAATGGATCGCCTTGTCTGTGGCGACGTGGGCTATGGCAAGACTGAGATCGCCATCAGAGCATCATTCAAGGCAGTGAGCGACGGCAAGCAGACAGCCTTCCTGGTTCCCACGACTGTGCTGGCACAACAGCACTTCACCACCTTCACGCAGAGACTGGCACCGTTCCCCCTGAAGGTGGAGATGCTCAGCCGGTTCCGGGCTGACAGGGAACAGAAAGCCATCATCGAAGGGCTGAGGAATGGCAGCGTGGATATCTGCATCGGCACCCATCGGCTGCTGCAGAAGGATGTCACCTTCAAGAACCTGGGGCTGGTCATTGTTGACGAAGAGCAGAGGTTCGGCGTAGGCCACAAGGAACTCCTCAAGCAGCTACGAAAGGAGGTCGACGTGCTCACCATGACGGCCACGCCGATCCCGCGCACTCTTCATATGGCTCTGGTGGGCGTGAGGGATATGAGCACCCTAGAGACGCCTCCTGAGGAGCGATTGCCCATCAAGACATACGTAGCTGAATACAGTGAACCACTTATCCGGGAGGCCATAATCCGTGAACTGGAAAGAAACGGACAGATCTTCTTCGTCCACAATCGGGTCCAAAGTATCGCCCATATGGCCCACAAACTCAGGGAGCTTGTGCCGGAGGCAAACATAGCCATTGCCCACGGGCAGATGGATGAGGAAGAACTGGAGATGACTATGATTGACTTCAATGAAGGCAAGGTCGATGTCCTGTTATGCACCACCATCATCGAATCGGGTCTGGATATCCCCAACGCCAATAC
>JAFNFZ010000235.1 GCA_017885485.1 Chloroflexota bacterium | reverse complement strand
ACAAAGGGCATTCCCAGAAGCTCCAATAGCCGTCTGGCTTCCTCATCCGACCTCGCGGTGGTCACAATCGTGATTTCAAGTCCCCGAGACTTGTCTACTTTGTCATATTCAATCTCAGGGAACACGAGTTGGTCTTTGAAACCCAGACTGTAGTTGCCCCGACCGTCGAAGGAACCCCCTGGTACCCCCCGGAAATCCCTGATACGCGGCAGGACGGCGTTGACCAGTCTGTCCAGGAACTCATACATTCGCCTGCCCCGCAAGGTCACTTTCATCCCGATGGGCATACCGGTCCGCAGTTTGAAAGCTGCGATCGATCTCCTGGCTCGGGTGATAATCGGATGTTGACCTGAAATAGTAGCCAGATCTTTCTCGGCCCCCTCCAGGGCTTTCGGGTCTTGGATGGCCTCCCCCAACCCGATGTTGATTACGACTTTCTCCAATCGCGGCACGCACATGACGTTGGTGTACCTGAAATCCTTCATCAGCGAAGGCAGGACGTCACGACGGTACTTATCCTGCAACCTGGGCGAAGCCTGCTTTTCCATGGGAGTCAATCAACCACCTCATGACAGGAAGAACACACTCGAACCTTCTTCTCTTCAGTAAAACGGAAACCCACCCGAGTGGGCCGGTTGCACTTGTTGCAGATCAACATGACTTTAGATACATAAAGCGGTGCCTCTCGCTCAATGACACCAGCCTGTCTTGCCATGGCTTTAGCTTTGCTATGCTTCTTGATCATATTGACACCGTCTACTATCACGCGCCTCTTGTCAGGATAGGCATACCGTACCTTGCCCTTCTTTCCCCTATCCTTGCCAGCGATGACAACGACATTATCGTTCTTGCGAATCTTCACCTGTCTAGAATACCTCCGGTGCCAACGAGATTATCTTGGCAAAATCCTTCTCCCGAAGTTCTCTGGCCACAGGGCCAAATATCCGGCTGCCTTTTGGATTGTTCTGCTCACCCAGAATTACCGCCGCATTATCATCAAACCTGATGTATGAGCCGTCACGACGACGATATGGCCTGGTGGTCCTCACAATGACAGCCTTCACCACTTCGCCTTGCTTCACCACCCCTCTGGGCATTGCCTGCTTCACGGTAGCAACAATGGTATCGCCAATGCTGGCATATCTTCTCCCCGTGCCGCCAGATACATGAATGCACATAATCGTCTTTGCCCCGGTGTTGTCGGCCACTCGCAGCCTGCTATATATTTGAATCATCCGGCTTGACCTCGACCATATCGCCTCTGGCAACAACCTCCGCCACCCGCCAGTGCTTGCTCTTAGAGATCGGGCGACTCTCTACAATTCTCACAGTGTCGCCCACCTGGCAAGAATTGTTCTCATCATGGGCCTTGAATTTAGCCTGTCGTCTGATGATCTTCTTGTACAAAGGATCAGCCTTCCTTGACTCCACAGCCACCACTGCGGTCTTGTCCATCATCCTGCCTACGACACGCCCCACAAGTGTCTTGCGTCTTCCCCTATTCATCGATTAACCCCGCACAATTTCTGAGTCCATCAGTAACCCTGGCTCAGCTACATTTGTATCGCAGCGTTCAACAAGAACGCGTGTCTTCGCCATTCGCTATCCTATCCCTTCCCGCTGGATTCGGCTCCGGTCAGTTCCCTCTCCCGCAACACAGTCTTGATCCGGGCGATTCTCCTTTTCACACTTCTAACCTCTCTATGGTTCGTGAGCTGTTTCGTGGCCAGACGAAAGCGCAGATTGAACAGCTCTCGCTGCGCCTCCTCCAGCTGGCCCGCCAAGTCATTGTCAGCAAGACCCCGGATTTCCTCCGCCCTCATCAAGCCCCCTTGCCCACAAACTTGGTCTCAATGGGAAGCTTGTGTGAGGCAAGACGGAAGGCTTCCTTGGCCGCTTCCTCATTCACGCCGCCGATCTCAAAAATCATCCTCCCAGGCTTTGTCACCGCCACCCAGTGATCCAGACTGCCCTTGCCACTTCCCATTCGGGTCTCCGCTGGCTTCTTGGTCACGGGTTTATCCGGAAACACACGAATCCACAGCATTACACCGCGTCGAAGATTGTGCACAACTGCCCGGCGTGCTGCTTCGATCTGCCTCGCAGTCAGCCGGCCTCCCTGCAATGCCTGAAGGCCAAAATCGCCGAACACCAGAGTATTCCCCGATTGGGCTTCCCCTCTGATTCTACCCTTCTGGATTTTTCGGTACTTCACTCTCTTTGGCTGCAGCATCCTTTACCACCTCGCCTACCTTCTCTGAAGCCACGGCTACCCTCGCCTCTCCAGCAGCTACTTCCCGGGGCGGCTGAGCAATCGGCATCTCCAACTCCTCCATCTTCGGAAACACATCGCCCTTGTAGATCCAGACCTTCACACCGATACGCCCCAGCATGGTACGCGCCTCGCACAACCCGTAGTCAATATCTGCACGCAACGTGTGTAGAGGCACCCTTCCTTCACGGAAGGTCACTGTACGCGCTATTTCAGCGCCGCCCAATCTCCCGGAGCAGATAACCTTTATTCCCTTTGCACCCGCTTGCATCGTGCGCATAATCGCCCGCTTAACCGCCCTGCGATACGAAATCTGACGCTCCATCTGACCAGCCACACTCTTGCCCACAAGGTAGGCCTCGAGTTCTGGCACTCTGATTTCTTGTATGTTCAAACGGATCTTCTTCCCGCAAAGCCCTTCCAGGGAATTCCTCAGTGCCTCCACCCTCTGACCCCCACGCCCAATGACTATACCTGGTTTGGCAGCATGAACAGTGACAGTCACTTCGTTCGCCCAACGTTCAATATCCATCCTGGACACACCGGCCTCTTCGGTGCGCTCCCGAACCAATCTCCGAATACGAGCGTCTTCTTGCACAAACGCGGCGTAGTTCTTCTCCGAATACCATTTTGAGCGCCACTCCGTAGTAATGCCGAGCCTGAACCCTATAGGATGAACCTTATGACCCAATTACTCCTCCACATCAACTAGGACTGTAATATGACTTGTATGTCTGAGAATAGGGCTCACCCTCCCCCGAGCCTGAGCACGTATCCTCTTGAGAGTAGCCCCCTGATCTATGAGTATATTGACAACCTTAAGGTCAGAAGAGGCCATCTGGTAGTTATTCTCAGCATTGGCAGCAGCTGATTTCACCACTTTGGCCAGCGCCCGGGCCGCCGGAGAAGGCGATAGTTTCAGAATACCCAGAGACTGATCCACTTTCCTCCCGCGCACGAGACCAGCAAACAGCCGCAGTTTCTGAGAAGATACGCCAACGTATTTGGCCACAGCCCTAACTTCCATCAAACCCTCTACTCACTCTTCTCCGACCTGCCCACATGGCCCCTGAACGTTCGGGTTGGAGCAAATTCGCCCAGTCTGTGCCCCACCATGTTCTCCGTGACGAATATCGGCACGTGCCTCCTGCCATCGTGAACGGCAATCGTATGTCCCAGCATCTCGGGAACGATAGTCGAGGCACGGGACCAAGTCCGGATCACCGTCTTCTGCCCCGCCACATTGACTGCCTTAACTTTCGCCATCAATTTGGCATCAACAAAAGGACCTTTCTTGACGGACCTGCCCATTTCCTACTTTCCTCTCCGCTTGACGATCATCTTGTCACTCGTTTTGTTCCTGCGCGTCTTGAAACCGAGGGCAGGTTTGCCCCAGGGAGTCTTCGGATTCATTCCTCTTGGAGACCTGCCTTCTCCGCCACCATGCGGATGGTCACGAGGGCTCATGGCCGAACCGCGTACCACAGGCCGCCTGCCTCTCCATCTACTGCGCCCCGCCTTGCCCAACTTCACATTCTGATGATCAACATTGCTGACCTGGCC
>JAFNFZ010000234.1 GCA_017885485.1 Chloroflexota bacterium | reverse complement strand
GTCCCTCTCATTTATGACTATTCTTCTGCTGGTCCTCATGACCAGCAGTATAGCATAACTAACGATATTTAGGAAGCACTACACTAGTCTTCAGTCTGTAATAGCGGTGAGGTTGGAATCCAGCCCGGAAACTTGACTCACTCCAGACAAAGGGCCCCTCTTTTGTGCCAACTGGATAGAGACAGGGGGCCGAAGCCCCCTCTCGTTGCCCAGTAGCCTCATTTCATGCGAGACAGCGCCCAGGGGTATCATTCCTACCCCCTGGCCAGTTCTGCACAGTATCGGCTGTGGATTCATGGAATCTAGGGGCATTCCAGAACCACGAAAGAAAAGGGCCCCTGGCTTTGGCCTGAAAAGCCATACAGATACACGAGAAGGTTACCTGAAAGACTCTCGTAGTAGCCACCGAAAAGACCTCCACACGTTATCAGAGTCACATAGTTGTTGGAGGAGTAGGTTATTCCTGTGAGTGTGATTTGGTAGCGTCGATTGTTGGTGTCCCAGGCAACACTGGTCACGTTGTATCCCCGGCTGATTGTCCCATCTGCCAGGATGTTTCCCATGGCAACTATCATGTTCGGCCCTGGCTCACCCTGAATGCCCTGCGGACCTTGGGCACCTGTAGCACCTGTGGCGCCCGAGGCGCCTGTCTCACCCCGCGGGCCCTGTAGACCCGTGGCACCCCACCAATCCCACCAAGCCGTGTCTGTCGGCACATGGTTGGTATTGCCGTCTCGCTTGGAAATATAGGACAACCCCTGGTATCCCACGGCGTCGTCTTGGCTATATGCTGTCGAATTGCTCCATTCGCCTTGCCACACGATTCCAACGCCGGGCAGACCAGTATCACCCTTTTCTCCTTGTACACCCTGTATGCCCTGTGGTCCCTGCGGGCCTTGAATCCCCTGCTCACCCTGAGGCCCCTGTTGGCCAGCGAGGCCTGTTGCACCCGTGGCACCCTGCGGGCCTTGTTCACCTTGTGCGCCTGTACAAGCCGTACCAAGAATTGCGGCAGCCAGTAGCAGTAACACCACCCCGATTGTTATGAGTCTGAAGAAACGCATTTCTCCCCTCCTTGTCTGGATATTGCCTCCAGGATTCTATTCAACCGTCGGAGGAGGGTCAAGAATCCCACAAAGAGAAGGGGGCCTTTCACAGCCCCTTTGGTTTGACAGCCCCGGATGATTCCACTAGATTGTTGCCGGGCCACGGTCAGCGACTTCAGGGATACCCTCAACCACCATCCCCACTCCTGGCTGTGACCCGTTCTGCTTGTCCGCTCGGTGACAACGCTGTCATCACCCCAATAGCCCCTTGTGGAACTTCCTTGGTGTTCCGCTCTCGTTGGTGGGCGGTTGGCTCATATTCCTCAGCATATATGCGAGCCTTGAATCCCCTACCACAAGAAGAAAGGGAGCGGGTCAAACCCACTCCCCTCTCTCCTTCTGGCGAGGTCGCGTTCCCTTACTTCACTTCAATACGCTTGCTCTTGGCCTCTTCGGCCTTGGGCAGCCTTATCTCCAGGACTCCGTTCTCGAAATTGGCTGTTGCCTTCCCGGAGTCAACCGGGAATGGCAGAGACAGTGCCCGGGAGAACTTGCCAAAGTGCCTCTCGCGCAGGTAGTAGGCACCCTCTTTGGTCTCCTCCTCAGCCTTCTTCTCAGCCTCTATCCGAAGCATATCCCCCTCGATAGTGACACCGAAGCCTTCCTTGCCGACACCCGGAAGCTCTGCCTTCACCACCAGGTCATCACCCGCCTCATGGACATCAAGGCTCAGGTAGTGTCCACCAACCGGCTCCCAGGTCGTCCACAGGCTGTCCACCATCCTGTCGAACTCATCAAGGAAACTTGGCCTTCTGATTATCAGGCTCGTCATCGCCGCACCTCCTTTCCTTCAAACTCTGAGATTGATTCTACCCATTTCGGGGGCGGCCATAAGTGACTTTCGTCACGCCATCTTGAACGAACCCTTTTTGTATCCAGGCTGAGGTTGGATAGCACGATGTCCGTACCTTCACAGCAGGTGTGAAGCTGACAAGCGGTGTTTGACATTCAGGCGAGGGCATCAATGACAAGCATCCTGTCCTAGTTAATACAATATGAAACCTGTTTATTGTAGTAAGTGGGACAGGACTTGCAGGCGAGAAGACAGAACGACACCCATGACGAGCCAAAGGTAGCACTCAATCAACCGCAGGGGTTGTTCTTGACATTCCATCTTCCCTTTGATACCTTGTCCCCGATTTCAGACAACCGCTTTCGGAGGTGCGTTATGTCTTTGTCTCCAGAGGTGCAGGCTGCTGCTATCAAGGTTGCTGGTGACTGGGCATTGCATATTGCCACCCGGAAAAAAGAACTAGGCTCAAAAGAACCACTACGCACAATCCTCACAGATGAATTTGAATGCGCATATCCTGTTGTTCTCCAAATCCTAGAGAAGAATTCATAGTTTGCCCTTGGGCCTCAGCAGGCCGTCCTGGCTCCCTCATGCCTTCAGGGCTTCACCAGAGGCCGCAGGACAGGCATGGCGGGTTCAGGCATATCATTTTTCCAGGCCTTCAGCCCCAGATGGTCGCAGGGGCGTCGATAGTGCTTGCCGATCTTTCGCGTCACCACATAGAATACAATGAACAAGACTAACGCAACGGAGCATATTGCATGAATGTTATCGCTTTCAATGGTAGTCCGAGGCACAATGGCACAACCGCAACTCTTCTTAACAAAGCGCTGGAAGGAGCTGCTTCTCGAGGAGCGAAGACAGAATTCGTCCAGCTAAGTCAGATCAAGATGAGAGGATGCCAGGCTTGTTTTTCCTGCAAGAAGCGTGGGGGCAAGAGTTATGGGAAATGTGCTCTCAGAGACGGCATGACTCCCCTGTATGCGAAGATTGAGGACGCTGATGCTGTCTTCCTCGGATCCCCTATCTACTTTGGCACGGTCACTTCGGGAACGAAGATGTTCATCGAGCGCCTCTTTCCCTATTTCACGTACAAAGATTACTCATCCAATTTCCCCAGGAAGATTCCTGTCGGATTAGTGGTCACCATGGGTGTCAATGACCAGGAGATGGAAGGATTTCGTCAGCATATACAACTCAATCGGGGGATCCTTTGGATGCTGTTGGGACCTACAGAGGTACTCGTGAGCACTGACACCCTCCATGTTGAGAACTACTCGGAGATCGTTGCCGATGCGCTGGAGCCACGGATTGGCCAGAAACTAGAGCATCA
>JAFNFZ010000233.1 GCA_017885485.1 Chloroflexota bacterium | reverse complement strand
CTGTAAGGCCTTTGTGGCCGGCGCTGATGCCGTGATGCTCGGCGCTGTTCTGGCCCAGGCCGAAGAGGCACCCGGCGGAGGATACCACTGGGGTATGTCCAGTCCCCACCCGGCACTGCCCCGGGGCAGGCGGATCAAGGTGGACACCCGAGCGCCGTTGAAACAGATTCTCTTCGGACCCACGACTGTCAGTGACGGGACCCAGAACCTGATCGGCGCCCTGCAGACAGCCATGGGCGTTTGCGGCGCCGCCACCATCGCCCAGATGCATCAGGTCGAAATGGTCATCGCACCGGCCATAAGGACAGAAGGTAAGTCTTGGCAATTCCAGCAGGCCTGCTCTCAGTAGCCGATCTCGACGCCAGCGGCATTCAGCATCTCATCAACAGGGCGGTCAGCCTGAAACACGGGGAAGCCCCCCTCTCTCTTAAGGGCAAGGTGATTGCCCTCGTTTTTGAGAAGCCCTCCCTCCGCACGCGCGTCAGCTTTGACGTGGCCATGTGGCAAATGGGAGGTCATGCCGTCTATCTTTCACCGGATGAGGTTGGGCTGGGGAAGAGAGAGAAGGTCTCGGACGCGGCTCGGACCTTGAGCCGCTTTGTGGATGGCATTGTGGCCCGGACCTTCTCCCATCGAACGGTGGAGACTCTGGCGGAGTACTCCCGTGTGCCGGTGATCAACGGGCTTTCTGACTACGAGCACCCCTGTCAGGCGCTCGGCGACCTGCTCACCATTCATGAGAAGCGTGGCGCTCTGAAAGGACTGCGTCTGGCGTACATTGGAGATGGTAATAATGTGGCCAGAAGCCTGCTCATAGCTGCCTCCCTGGTTGGCATGGACTTCTCCATCGCCTCGCCTCCGGGCTACGGGCTGGACGAAGCCACGCTGCGTCAGGCGGGAGCCTTTGCTGCCGGGAGCGGCGCCCGCATCTCCTCTGTCTCGGACTGCCGCGCTGCCGTGAAAAACGCCGATATCGTTTACACCGATGTGTGGGTAAGCATGGGCCAGGAGTCCGAAGCGGAATCCCGTCGCCGGGCTTTCGCCTCGTATCAGGTGGATGCCGGCCTCTTGTCACTGGCCGGAGAAGATGCTATCTTGATGCATCCCCTGCCGGCCCATCACGGTGAGGAGGTTGCTGAAGGGCTTCTTGATCACCCTCGCTCGGTGGTCTTCGACCAGGCGGAGAATCGCCTCCATATTCAGAAAGCAATTCTGCTCAAGGTGCTGGGTGGACAGGCTGCCTGAGAGAAATCATGTCCAGACCTGCTGTGGCCATTATAGGCCGGCCCAACGTGGGCAAGTCCACGCTGTTCAACCGTCTCGTCGGTGAGAGACGCGCTGTCGTTGAAGACCTGCCCGGAACCACCGTAGACCGCATCCACTCCGATCTCTCATTCGAAGGGCATGATTTCACTCTGGTTGATTGCGGCGGACTGGAGCTGAAGCCGGGGTCTCCCTTGAGGCGGAAGGTCAGGGAGCAGATCGAGGCCGCCATCCGCGAAGCCCATCTGCTGCTCTTTCTGGTGGATGCCCAGACGGGCGTCATGCCCGTAGACGAGGATATAGCCGACATAATGCGCCGGTCGCAGAGACCGGTTCTCCTGGTGGCCAACAAGGTTGACGGCCCCGTACAGCCCAGTGAGCTGCCTCAGTTCTATGAGTTGAACATGGGTGATCCCCTGCCTGTCAGCGCCTATCATGGCCGGGGCATCAACGAGCTTCTGGATAGGATAGTTGCCGCCCTGCCCTCCGTGCCTGACACCCCTGCGGCTCCTCAGGAGGCGGTGATGAAGATCGCCATCGTGGGCCGGCCCAATGTGGGCAAGTCGCTCCTGGTCAACACCCTNNCCCGCGATGCCGTGGACACGGTACTGCGCTATCATGGTGGGAAGGCGGTCCTCATCGATACGGCTGGCATCAGACGCCCCGGACGCGTTGACCAGGGCGTGGAGAAGCACAGTCTCACCCGCACCATGCTGGCCATCGATCGCTGCGACATCGCTGTGCTGCTCATAGATGCCGTTGAGGGGATCACCGCCCAGGATATGCACATCCTCGGCCTTATACATAAAGCTTTCAAAGGGGCTATAGTGGGCATCAACAAAGTGGACCTGGTAGCAGCTGAACCCCAAGAACACCGCCCCGCCTCTGCTATCAACGCAAAGCCTGACACTTCATACCCTTCCCCTGGACGCCCTGAACCCGAAGAACATGGCCCTGCATCTGCCATCAACGGAAAGCGTGATACTTCACATTCTTTCCATAAACACTCTGAACCTGAATATCACCCTCAGTTGCGAGTTGACGTAAATTACTTGAAATCGTGGAAAGACGTGGTCAGACAGAGGGCCAGGTTCATGCCTTATGTAGAGGTCCTGTGCCTGTCTGCAAAGACCGGTTATGGAGTAGACAAAGTCCTGCCGGCCGCAAGCAGAATATATGCCGAGAGACGCAAATCCCTCCCCGTCTCTCTATTGGATACCATTGTTAAGGAAGCAGAGTCCCTGCATATCTCTCCGAGCAAGACGGGACGACGATTGAAGATATACTCTGCCATGCAAACAGCAGTCAATCCGCCCACATTCGTATTTCGTGCCAACGATGAGAAGCTGGTTCACTTCTCCTATCGACGACACCTGGAGAACAAGATTCGACAATTTGCTGGCTTCCAGGGCACCCCCCTCAAGCTTGTCTTCAAGGGGAGAGGCGAGGAAACCGGTGAATGTTCTTGACCCGGTCGACCCCTGAAATCTGATTTCATAGGTACCCGCTGAGAGCATTTCGTATCGAGGTTGGAAGTGTACCGTCAGGGTGGATGTAGGTAACCATGGTTGGGCTCAAGTTTGCGGCTATCATCATTGCCGGCTATCTTCTGGGTGCTGTTCCCTTTGGCATTCTGATCTCGAGACTAGCCAAGGGGATAGACATACGGAGGTACGGCAGCGGCAAGATAGGCGCCACCAACGTCATTCGCACCGTCGGAGGTAAGGCGGGCCTTATCTCCATGCTGCTTGATGTGGCGAAGGGTTCTCTGGCTGTCCTGTTTGCCTGGCTAATACTGCACTCTCATGCTGCTCAAGCTGCTGCTGCCACAGCTGCTGTTGTCGGGCACAATTGGTCCGTCTACATCAAGTTTCAGGGAGGACGGGGAGTAGCCGTCTTCGTCGGAGGTCTATTTGCCATGTACTGGCCTGTCGGATTGGCCACTGGAGCGGTTGTGCTTGGTCTGGGTGCGCTAACCCGCTATATGTCCCTGGGCTCGATCGTTGGCGTAGCTGCCTCCATCTTGGCTATGCTGGTGCTTGTGCTCATGGATGAACAGCCAAGTGAATACCTGATCTATTCCGGAGCAGTGGGTTGTCTAGTTCTGTTTGAGCACCGAGACAACATACAGCGTTTGTTCGCCGGTGCAGAGCGCAAACTGGGGGGCAAAGGCGAAGCTCGTGAAGCCATTTCGCTGGAGCGAGAGGAAGACGAGAAGGTCGGTGGGAGTGACACTGACGGGCGTTGATCGATATTGAGAATCTGACTTGTACATGACTATCAAGATGTCAACTGCTGACCATACTCTCCAGAGTCAGGGCTTGCAGATTCTGCGGTCCACGGTAGTTGGTCAATATGTGTTCTTGGGCGATTCTTGACTTAGGCTCTACGCAGCGCAGATAATGCCTTGAGGGTTCCTGAGAGGACGAGTGCGAGATCCAAGATCTATTGAGAATGCTG
>JAFNFZ010000232.1 GCA_017885485.1 Chloroflexota bacterium | reverse complement strand
GTTGAACTCCTCGGGGACATCCTCGTTCAGCGCATGGCCTACCCCCTCCAGTGTCACCAGCCTGGCATTGGGGATGCTAGTGGCTAACTCCCGGCACAGCTCCAACGGCACGAAGAACTCATCCTTGCCGGCAATCACCAGCGCTGGAATGTTGACCACGTTGAGGTGACCGCGGGCGTAGTGTTCGACACAGGCAACAAACTGGCGACGGAGAGCCCGGGCCTGAGTGCTCTCAGCATCCCCTTGCCGTGAAAGAGCGCGCCCACCTATCATCTCGATGGCCATCTCCACCATCTCCGGGTCCTCGAAAGTGTGGTCGGTGAAGATGAAGGGCAGCATAAGCTGGAAGAAGGTCTTCCGGCTGACGCCCTTCATGGCTGCCGCAGCCCATCCCCTGAGGATAGGTGTTTCTGCAACATAGGGGCCTGCGCTGGTGGACACCAGTGTCAAGCTTCTGGCCCGACCGGGGTGCCTGATGGCCAGCTCCTGGGCAATATATCCTCCCATCGATTTGCCCAGGATGTGTGCCTTGTCAATGCCCAGGACATCCATCAAGCCAACCGTGTCGTCAGCCATCATGGCGATGGAGTAGGGTATATCGGGAGCATCGCTTCGCCCGGCCCCGCGGTTGTCGAACGTTACTACCCGGTATCTCTCAGAGAACGCGGGGCTCTGCAGCCTCCAGCCATTCAGGTCACTCCCCATGCTCGTGATGAGAAGAAGGGGTTCACCTTCGCCGTGAACCTCATAGTACATGTTGATCTCTCCCACGCTTACTCGCGGCATTGCTGTCTCTCGGACGCAGTTTGGACTGGTATCGGCTTACCTAGCTCCGCCCGAAACGCACAAAGACCGGGGCCAAAGTCCGACAGCACATCATATCATCTTGACTCAGGCTGTCTCAAAGGAGCTTCACCATAGGTCCCATCCGGTTTCGGAAGCTCCCGCCCGGAGTGAGACCTAAGTTACATAAGACACAGTCCTATCCTGCCACAATGAACACAGTCTCCGTTCTTAGACGGGCGCAAAAAGAAAGGAGGTGAACAATGTCACGTCTGGTCAGGTATCTGGCAATAGCAGTCATCGCACTGGGGATCGCAAGCCTAGCTATCGGCATAGGCTTCGTTGTGGAAGCGAAGGCAAAGACCGACCTCCTCACGGAAGCGATGCGTGAGGAACAGATCACCTTAGGTCTGACAGAAGAGCAGATTGAGCAGGGCAACCTGGTGGACACGGCCGGTGAGGCACAGAAGGCCGGCGATACCATAAGGGAACACCGCCGCACCATTGCTCCAACCTACAGCGACCTGCTCGCGGGAGGGCGGTTTGATCCAACCAATCCCGCTCATGTGACCTACATGCAGGCCCTGAACCTGGAGACTTACCTCTACTTCGCAGTAGCATCGTTTGGTCTTACGACGGTAGCTCTGCTAAGTGGTATATTCATGATCATCACCGGTATCGCGCTGGCGGTCATCGGCGTGGTGGTCCTGAGGCTCCGCAAGGCTGCATCACAGCCTGCCTAGAGAGCTCGCGGACGCAGCACAGTCAGTCATCAGACAAGGGGGCGGCTTCAAAGGCCAGCCCCCTCTCTTCATGGGCACAACCGACAGTCCACAACCGAGCGATGACGGGAGGTACGCGGACCTGCTGAGAGGCCTCTGCAGTTCGAGTGTCTGGCCATGAGGTCCTAGGCCGATCTGGCCAAAGTCCCCGCGAACACCTGCCACGCCAGAGCCGACTTCGCAGTCAGGCTCAGGACCATGTACACGGTCTCACCAAAGAGGTAGTCCTTCCACGGGCCCACCTTCTTGTATTGCAGCACCATATTCAAGGCGAAGCTGAAGAAGAACACGAACAGCGTGGGCAGTATGGTGTAGACAAATGTGGGGATTGTCTCTGTGTTCGACGAGATAGCGGCGAAGAAGTACCAGGCAATGATGACCCACGGAACAATGCCTGCAACACACCCGAAGATGTAGGCCGTCCACCTGGTCCTTTCCGTGGTCTGGTTGTGCAACTCCATCATCAGACCGAAGAGGTTCATCGTGGCTGTGAGGATGAATAGAAGAATGAGCGTGGGCAGGTCAAACACACCGCTCAACATGGCGATAATGGCCACCATCAGAGAGGCGCTGAGCGAGTACTCGTACCAGCGCACGTAGTTGATCTTCCGCCTCAGATTGCGCACGTACCAGTTGAAACCTATCGGAGATGCCATGATGAAATGGGCCGCCGCTGAGATCAGCAGGAATGCAGCTATCATAGGGCCAAGACGCAGACTGACCAGGTCCTCGCTCACTGTGCGCAGCGTCTCAGTCGTGGGCAGCCATTTCAGGAATGAGGTCGTCAGGGTGACCGAGAAATCGTTGGACATGAGAAGGATGGCCACCCCCTGCACCAGATGCAGGACGCACATGGCCGCATTGAACCATCGCAGCTTCGTGAATCGAGACTCGGTTGCCGTATCAGGGGTATCGCTCATAGCTCCTCCTTCTGCGCCGAAAGGTTCAGGGGGACTTGGCAGCCTTGGCACGGTCCAGCTTGGTGTCCATGAAAGACTTGAGGGCTTCCTGGGAGTTGTGAGTGAACTTGAATCCGATCGCTTTGGTGAGTTTCTCGGTGCTGACGACTATGGGATACTTCATGAACTCCAGGCCACCGACCGGCGACTTCTTCTGGATGCGCAGCGCCCAACTGAGGCTTATCAGCGGCGACCAGATCCACGAGGGGAGACCGAGGGACGGTTTGCCCGTGGCTCTGAGCATGTTCCGGTAGGTGACAGCCCCGCCAGCGCCGGCATTGAAGATCCCTGCATGCCTTCCCCTGAGCAAAGTCACTGCCAGTCTGGCCAGGTCCTGTTCATAGATGAATTGCCATTCCGGATCGTACCCGGAACAGTACATGGTCACCGGCATGAACAGCACGTTGAGACCCGACGGAGCGGCTTCCGGTCCTACCACCGCCACGACGCGGACAATGGTGACCCGCTGCTTGGGATGGGTCTTGGCATGCTCCTGGAACATCAGGTCCACCTCAGCCTTGTACTGCCCATAGGGGAAGGCCGGCACAGGCCTGAGTGGCTGATCTTCAGAGATCAGCGGCGGATTGTCGCGGTGCGCACCGTAGACAGTGTGGCTGCTCTGATAGTAAAGGGCTTCCACGGACGCTGCCTCACAAGCCTTGAGGAAACTCTGGCTCCCGCCGATGTTGACACCGTGGGCATCCACGTGGGTTGTGGGCGGAACGATGAAAGCCAGGTGAATTGCCGTGTCCACCTTGTGCTGGGTGAAGATGTCATCCATAGGCTGGCGCACATCCCGGGAGTAGAACTTGAGTTTGGCGGTGGAGTAGCCAGGGGGCTTGATGTCTAAGCCGGCCACCGTCTCGACTTCCTTGTCCTGATCCAGTGTCTTCAGTATCTGAGTACCCAGATAGCCAGAGATGCCCGTTATGGCCACGCTTCTCATGTGTGCCTCCTCAGTGCGGATTGCCTGCTGGGCCGCATCAACCCTGCGCACATCCAGCCGGACAGGCGACGCAGCTACCCCCAGTTGGGCGAAAGTATGACTTGAGTCCCAATTACATGTCAAGTTACCCTGCGTTGATGAAACCAGGCCATCGTAGTATGCTGTTGCCAGGTGTCATAGGAGTACAACGTGTCGCCGGCAGACAAGCCGCAGGGATTCAAGCGCATGCGTCACCGCCCCGTTAGCCAGCAAACCAGACGCCATTACAGCGTCGGGACCACCAACACCATGAAGGCCCGTCCCAAACGGTCCGCGGAGATTCAGCCGGCCAGCGAGACTGAGATCTACCGTCTCGTTGCCGAGAACGTGGCCGACATCATCTGTGTCCTGGATCTCAATCTCCGCGTCACCTATTTGAGCCCTTCAGTTACACACCTGCTGGGCTACGCCGTTGAGGAAGGCCTGGGACAGTACTGGGACCAGTGGATAGACGTCGCCCTGACCCCCGACTGTGCTGCCATTGTCGGCAAGGCTTTTCGAGATATGGTGGCCAGCCTGAATCAGGGTCACGAGGATGTCTTCAAATCGTGGACCACCGAACTCGAGTTCATTCGCAAGGATGGCTCCACTCTCTGGACAGAGAGCAAAGCCACCGTCCTCCGCAGCCTTGAAGGGCGGCCTATCGGGTTCATCGGCATAGTCAGGGACATCACGGAACGGAAACGCACCGAGGAAGTGCTCAAGCGTTCCGAGTCCCAGCTCAGGCTGCTGTCGCAGCGTATCATCGAGGTCCAGGAAGAAGAACGGGCACGGATTGCCCGCGAGTTGCACGATCAACTGGGACAGGAGCTTGTGGCCCTGAAAATCGAGCTGGTCTCTCTGGCAGAGAGGCTGGCCGGTGTCCCTCCGCTCCGCGACAGGGCCAGGGCAATGTTGGACCTCGTGGAACGCCTGGATGCCACCTCGCACCGTATCGCCGTCAGCCTCAGGCCGGAGATTCTGGACGAACTGGGGCTGGTGAAGGCCATCCAGTGGTACGCCGAGGACTTTGAACGACGCAGCGGCATTTCCTGTCCCGTTGAGGCTCCGGTTGATGAGCCCATACTGCCCAGGCAGACAGCCACCTGCGCCTACCGCATTCTCCAGGAAGCTCTGACCAACGTTTGGAAGCATTCAGGAGCTTCGCAGGCCAAGATCAGAATCACAGCCTCAGACAACATGGTCTCTGTCTCTGTTTCCGACGACGGAGTGGGCCTGGACCTCAAGCGATTTCCTGACACCCCTTCGCTGGGTCTGCTGGGCATGCGCGAGAGGGCCAGCCTGGCGGGCGGCAGGATCAGCATACGGCGCAACCGCGGCAAAGGTCTACGCGTGGTCGCTCATCTGCCCGTGAACACCGCCCAGGCCGACACGGCAGCAACTGCGATGGTTTGAGGATAGGGTCATGATCAGGATACTGCTGGTAGACGACCACAGCCTCGTTCGGGCCGGCTTGAGACGAGTCATCGAGGAAGCGGCAGACATTGTCGTGGCAGCTGAGGCCTGCAATGGACAGGAGTCGATCAGCGAGTTCGCTGAAGTCAATCCGGACGTCGTCGTCATGGACATATCCATGCCAAAGATGGATGGCATGGAAGCCGCCAAACGCCTGCTTTCCCTCCACCCTGATGCACGCATCCTGATACTCACCAGATATCACGAGGAACACTACGCCGTCCGAACCATGAAGGCTGGCTGCCTCGGATACCTGACCAAAGGCTCGTCCACAAGAGAGCTTCATGAAGCTATTCGCGCGGTGGCCCAGGGGCGCAAGTTCCTGTCAGACGAGGGTAAAGACATCGTCAACCTGCAACTCCTCTCCAGTCGCAGTGGCCTCGCCCCGCTGGAATGCCTCTCCGATAGGGAGTTCCAGGTGTTCTGCCTCCTAGCCCGGGGGCAGGCACTGAAGGAAGTGGCGGCAACGCTCGGCCTGAGTGCCAAGACCGTCGAGACATACCGCACTCGCGTGCTGCAGAAGCTGTCGCTCCGCAACAATGTGGAGATCTGCCGTTTCGCCTATGAACACGGCCTGGTTGACAACCGGACGGCGGCCCGGCCATAATGCNNGATACTCTGCGGAAATAATGCGTTCAAACAACCTGACCATTGACGGGGCAATCCACTCTACGCCTATTCGGTTCCCACTGCGTGTCACGCATAGGGGGATCATCGCTGTAGGAATTATCTAGAAGAGGAGGCCACTATGACCGCAGATGAGCAGTATGATGTTGTCATCGTAGGTGGTGGACACAACGGAACCACCATAGCCGCCTATCTCGCCAAATGCGGGCTGAGCGTCTGCATTCTGGAGGAGAGGCCGGAGTGCGGCGGGGCCCAGGAGAACACCGAACCCATTGCCGGGACGCGCCTCTCTCCACATGCCATCGCCAACTACGGCGGCCCGGCTCCGGGATGGGAACAGCTCGAGCTATGGAAGTACGGCTTCCGCATGGACCTTCACGCCAGGCATCCAGAGTACCGAGGGCAGGCGACGGGATTCATGACCGGCGACGGGATGTACCACGTGACAGACAAGGACGCCATGGGCTGGGCCAAAATAACCGGCTTCCTCACTTCCCCCCCATTCACCACCGAGCTGCTCAGGGCCACCTTCTGGTGCCCTCCCCATCCTCCTGAGGTCGAGTTGACACCAGACAACATCCCCTTCATGCAGGTCTACAAGAAGTATCAGCCCGACATGTGGACCAAGGAACTCCTCGAGATGACCATGTTTGACCTCATGGACGAGTACCTTGAGGGAGAGCCCTTCAAGGCCCTAGAGGCATATGTTGCTCTGGTATCCGGTGCTCACGGCCACTTCGAGGGGCAGGCCATCCCCGCGCTCTGCAGCGCGGTGACTGTCCAGCCACCATACATACCCCGGCCCGTAGGCCCGCGCGGCAACATACATGGGTACTATCATGCCCTTCTGCGCTGCGCCATCGCGCATGGCGTCACCGTGCGCACGTGCTGTCCCGTGGACGAGATAATCATCAACAATGGGACGGCGGTTGGCGTCCGCCTCAGAGACACTGCGCCTCGTGGAGAGAAGAGGATCTGGGCCAAGAAGGCCGTGATCAGCGCCACCGATATCAGGCAGACCTTCCTGAGACTGATCGGGCCAAGTCACATTGATGCCGGCTTCGCCCAGCGCATCAAGGACCTCAGCCTTAAGGGAGGCAGCCTCTACGTCACTCACTGGCTGACCCGCAAGCAGCTCAAGTTCCGTCCCCAGTACGCCACAGCCATGGCCGGCGAAGGAGTCTTCACCGGCGGGCCTTTCATCGGCGGCGCAGGCAGCAGGAAGGAGTATTTCGCCCACGTCGCAGAGGTTATGGGCTGGAAGGGCAGACCCAGGATTCCCGCCAAGGAGGGTCTCTTCCTCTGGGTGGGCAACGAGAACTATGACACCACTCATCCACAGTGCACCAGGCCCGGCCAGCAGATATGCGGCCCATTCGATACCATGGTGGCCACGCCTGAGTACGATCCAGAAGGGCCTGACAATCTGAACCAGATAAAGGCCGAGATGGATGCCTACAACCTCGAACTGGCCAGTGTGATCTGCGAGAACCTTGATTCGGACAACATAGTCACCACTTTTGTCAACACTCCATGGGATTCAGAGTTCCGCAACACAGGGTTGCTGGGAGGATCGTGGTACGGGGTACGTCATTCCAGAGACGAATGGTGGAACCAGCGACCTTTGCCCGAGTTGGCTCGCGGCCGTACCCAGATCGACGGCTTGTACCTCTGCCACCAGTCATCAATGCACCCGGGCGGATTGTGCCTGATGGCTTGTGGCTACAATTTGATGCACACCCTTATCGAGGACGGAATTGCCGAGCCCGGGCCATGGTGGTATGCCTCGCCGTGGTACATCCCACAGCAGGGCAAGAAATCGGCGCAGCGTCCGTAGAAAGAAGGAGGACATAATGGACGGCATTTGCGGAAAGCTATTTGACGAGTTCCCTGCTGATAGTAATTGGGATGTAGTTGTCATCGGCGCCGGGCCGAACGGTCTGATGACCGCCGCCTACCTGGCCAAGGCCGGAGCCAAGGTCTGCGTCGTGGAGCGGCGCTATGAAGTCGGCGGCGGACTGGCCACCGAGGAAGTCCTCTTTCCCTGTTACTACTCCAATATGCATGCCATTTACCATATGATGGTGGACTACATGCCGGCCATGAAGGACTTCAATCTGGATGTTCACGCTCTGACCTGGATCAAGCCTAACCTACAGACAGCCATGGTCTTCGGCGACGGGAGCACCCTGCTGTTGACCAGGATGATCGAGGACACTGTGGACTCCATCCACAAGTACTCCCACAAAGACGCGGTCGCTTTCGGCAAGCACATGCGCGTCTGGCAGCGGATGATGGATGAGATAGTTGGCCCGGCGACGTACCTGCCGCCCAAGCCTTCCCTCGACCTCATCGTCGGGATGCAACGCACTGAAATCGGCCGAGAGCTGCTCGAGCTGAATGAGAAGAGCCCGCTGCAGATCATGAAGGATGCCTTTGAGAACGACAAGGTCAGGGCATTGATGCTCTATGCCACCTGCATGTGGGGCCTCGACCCCAACGAGACGGGCGTGGGGCTGTTTGTACCCCTCCTGCTGACAAGGGCTATGGACAAGTCCTACCTGCTGGGAGGGTCACACAAGCTGGCCGGTGCCTTCTCCCGCGAAATAGTCAGGAACGGGGGGATGATTCTGGAGGCATCCGAGGTCAACAAGATCATCACCCAGAACGGAAAGGTCACCGGCGTAGATACCGTGGAAGGACGCACCCTGCACACCAAGGTAGCCATCTCCAGCCTCGATCCCCAGACAACATTCCTGAATCTGGTTGGACCGCAGAATCTGCCCGGAACGCTGAAGGAAAACGCCGAGGCCTGGAAGGCCGACAAATGGAGCTACTATACCCTGCACGTGGTCTCCAAAGAGATGCCGAAATACAACTGCGATGACCCCTGGGCCAACGAGAGCTTCATGACCGTCATCGGTTTCGACAGCACCGACCAGATCATCAGCCACTGGAATAGCGTGATGAAGGGCAAGCTGGACAAGCATTTCGGCGGGCACATCACCTGCGAGAGCTTCTGGGATCCCCATCTGGTGCGAAAGCCCGGAGACCATATCTCCTTCTTCCAGATACACGCCCCCTATGGCATCGACGGAGGTTGGGAAAAGAAGAACAAGGAGTTCGGTGCGGCCGCACTGGAGAAGTGGCACAGGGCAGCCCCCAACATGAAGAAGGACAACATTGTTCTGACTCTGGGGGAGACTCCCGAGGATATTGAGATCCGCTTCCCCAATATGCGCCGCGGCGGCGTCAAGCATGGNNCCGATGCAGATCGGCTTCAACCGCCCCAACATTGAGTGCTCCACGTCCAAGACACCGATAGAGGGACTCTATCTCTGCGGAGCCTCAACCTACCCGGGCGGAATGGTCACTGGCGGGCCGGGGTATGTTGCTGCCAATAAGGTGGCCGAGGACATGGGGCTCA
>JAFNFZ010000231.1 GCA_017885485.1 Chloroflexota bacterium | reverse complement strand
CTAGTACCTCTGCTGGTACCACTTTTCAGTAATCAAGTTCTGAAATACCATGGTTACCGAGTTGTTATTCAGCTCCACATCGAAATAGCGGCGAGCTATCTCCTGCCGCCACCACTCGTCGTCCACCCGCCAGACATTCCTGATGCGGATTACTCCCAGCTTTTTGCCCTTGATCCAGACGAAGGCCGGGCTGCCACGCCCCTTGGCCATGACGCGTATCTCTCTGGGAACATCTATGGGTATGACCATGCTGATCGACCCTACTCATTAATTGACGAAGAATCGGCCAGCACTGCACGGCGCTCCGGTATGCGGCAGTCAGGGTCAATTAGGATTACCCTTTTGAGCGGGCTGTGCCCAAACCTTTCTCTGAGATCACTATCCAGTCGCTGCAGTGACTCTGCCTGAATGCCTCTGGTACCTGTCGAGAGAGACGCCTGCTTTCCAGATTCGCCACCAAGGCCGGCCAGGACAAGATAAATCTCCGATATGCCTTCGGGGAAGGAAGCTGCTTCCAGGTGGCGTTTCAACACACCCAGCATGTCCGGTTTCGAATCCGAAGGTGTTTTCAAGATCAAGGATTGCCACAATTCCATGTTGTCGAAGTGAAAGCGGAGCTTTATCCGGCAGCAGACCTGATAACGGCTTCTTAACAAAGGAACGAGCTTGTCCAAGAGCACATCAAGAGCAGCCAGCAATGCGTCCAGACTTTCCAGGGGCTGCTCTAAAGACAGTGTCTGCTCCAGCACATCCGTCTTAGGTCTGGGGACAACCTGTCTTTCGTCTATCCCATTTGCCAGGCGGTGTGCCATTGTGCCATCCTGGCCCAGTTGACTAGGGAGAGTATTCACCGGCAGGGCAGCTACCTGACCCATGGTGCGAAGGCCCAGCCGCTTGAGCCAGTTTACAGCTTCCCGAGTGAGGGGTAACAACTCGACAGAGAGAGGCTTCAGAAGCTCCTTCTCTTCACTGCCTTTCACTATCAGCGGACTGGTGGAAGCCAGCGACGCAGCTATACCAGCTACGAACTTGCTGCTGGCTATGCCAACCTGAGAATGGAACCCAACCCTTTGGAAGACTTCACCCCTGATTCGAGCCGCCAGGTTCTTCAGGGGGCCAAACAACTGTTCCGTGCCTGTAATATCAAGAAAGGCCCTGCCCTGGTTGTCCGCTTCCACGGCGGGGCTGAACTGGTCCAGGATATCCAGCACTTCATCAAAGGCCTTTGCATACCCGGCTTCATCGACAGGGGAAAAGACAGCATCGGGACAGCGATGGGATGCCTGTCTCAGTATCATCCCTGGAGAAACGCCCTGGGCAATAGCCTTCTCTGAGCAATCGAGCACGAGCTTGCGCTCGTGTGGGAAACCGCCAATGATCAGCGCCGTTTGGGCCAGATCGGGATGCCTTTTCAGCTCCCACTGTATTGGCAGATGGGGAATGAAGAGACAAAGAATTCTCATGACGGTTTCTCCGCCGCGAGTTAAGGGGTGGGCTTCAGGCCGATTTCGTCAGTTTACGGATAACGCCGATTACTCTTCCCCGAACCTCAACATTCTCAGCGTTGTGATACATGGGTTTCATATGACTGTTAGCTGGCTGCAGCCGGATGCGGTTACGTTCCCGGTAAACCTTTTTCAGAGTGACCTCTTGTTCTGACTTGAGCCATATCGCTGCCATTTCACCATCATTCACAGTATTAGTGGCCTGCATGATAACGATATCGCCGTCATCTATGAGAGCATCGATCATAGATAGCCCTTCGACCTTCAAGGCATAGACATCGCCTTTGGTAGAAGCCATACCAGCCGGAATCTCCAGCATCTCCAATGTCTCCTCGTGCCAAGTATCTGGCTGAGGCACCGGGATAGGCTGGCCAGCGGCAATGTAACCCAGGAGAGGCACTCTGACAGTATTTCCAAGTAGCTCGACTGGTGTAATACTTCTGCCGACCTTGGGATCGCGTCTAATATAACCTTCTCTCTCCAGCATCTTGAGGTCGCGTTGTACCAATGATATAGATGAGATGTGACGGGCCTGGAGAATCTCTCTGACGGTCGGCCCGTATCCCCTCTCTTGTTTGAACTGGCTAATGAAATTGAGTAACTGCTGGCGTTTTGGTGACAGTCGAGTCATTTTGCCCCTAGGGGTACAAATGTACCCCTAACGGTGGATTTTGTCAAGGGAATTGGAAGGCCTTCGCCCGGGTTCCTGTCACAGATAGCTTGGCCGAGACGTCTCCCTGTGCTTCAGATCCTGGCCACCAGGTCACTGATGAAAGTGGTGAGGTTCCTCTCTGCAAGCCGCGTGTTTCTGAAGAGAGTGAACACATTCATCAGATACTGGGGATGCAAAAGGAAACAAAGCGCTGCCCTCTTCCAGAGCAGTCTGCCGTCAGAGGTTAGAATCCGGTCGAAGGGCTGCACGTCATGCTGCATCGTGTCCGAAATGGACCGAATGGCTATGAAAGGAACCTGCCGGGCGGAGGCTATTCTGGCAATCCAGTAGCTCTCCATGTCCACAATATCTGCATGGAAGTTATGGCCCAACTCCTGCATCCTTTGAGGACTGGAATCCAGTTGCACTACTGTGACACCGCTGCCAAGACAGAAGCGGGTCGTCCCGTCTCGAGGTCCGCGGGAGGCAAGAACAAGTAGATTGGCATCAGCGGCATACGCCTTTGCCTGCCCCTCTTCCTTCTCGAATCTAGATCCACAATGCATTGTTGAGCACACGACGACCTCGCCAATCTTCAGCTCTGGAGTCAGTGCTCCTGCAAAGCCGAGAGAGATCACGGCAGCAACGGGGTAGCGCTCCAGAACCCACTGAATTGCGCTCTCAGCTCGTCCCTTACCCATCCCCGTTTGCACCAGGAGACAGTCCCTGTTCTTCAATCTGCCACGAAAGAGGTTGCGGCCACGGCTGGCAATGACCTCCTCGATGGCCATCTGTCTCCGCAGGCCGGCTATCTCCTGCCCAAATGCACCCAGCAGAGCTAGCATCAGCACCCCAACGCGAACATAAGCTACCAGTCTTATGCCAGCGTCATACAAGTTTGTCAAGTTCACCCTGTAGAATGGCTGGTAGGTCAGGAGACTGGGAGCGAGTTATGGTAACTCCGAGAAGCGTCTCGATTGCCCGCGCCTTGCAGGCCTCTGGCCTATCGGTCGTCGGTATTCGTCCCATTTGCACCGGTAGTCCAGGCGGGAATTCGATCCCACCCTGGCTTGCAATCGCGCTCCCAGGGGGCTGATAATTGTGGAGGAGTGCGCGTGGGTGACATGGATAAGAGGCAACAGGGCTGGCTCGACAGTCTCAATCCTGCGCAGCGGAAGGCAGTCATGCATGGCGGAGGCCCCCTCCTGGTTGTCGCCGGCGCCGGCAGTGGCAAGACAAGGACTCTGGCCTATCGCGTATCCTATCTCGTTTCCCAGGGGGTACAGCCCGACCGTATCCTGCTTCTGACGTTCACGCGCCGCGCCGCCGAGGAGATGGTGAGGCGGGCGGCATCAGTCATGTCCTCAGGCCAAGCCGACGTCCGTCGCATATGGGGTGGCACCTTCCATTCCTTTGCCAACCGGATTCTGAGGGCCTATTCGCAGTCAGTTGGCCTCTCACCGGATTTCACCATCATAGACCGTTCAGACGCTGAAGATTTCCTCGACGTTGTGCGCAATGATATGTCTCTGTCAAAGAAAGACAGGCGGTTTCCCCGGAAGAGCACCTGCATGGAGATATACTCGCGTCGCGTGAACGCGGACGAGGATCTGGAGACCGTGCTCAGGCAATACTTTCCCTGGTGTTGGATGTGGCAAGAGGAATTGAACACCCTCTTCCGGGAGTACGTTGAGCGCAAGCAGAAGCAGAATGTCCTGGATTACGACGACCTTCTTCTGTACCTCCATCACCTGCTTCAGGATGAGGCCCTGGGCAACTCGATTGGTGATCGTTTTGATCACATCCTGGTGGATGAGTACCAGGACACCAACCGAATCCAGGCAGCAATACTGGCGGCAATGCGGCGCGGGAACAACAACATAACGGTGGTTGGAGATGATGCCCAGAGCATCTACAGCTTCCGCTCTGCCTGCGTCCGGAACATGCTGGATTTCCC
>JAFNFZ010000230.1:5677-8850 GCA_017885485.1 Chloroflexota bacterium | reverse complement strand
GCAGCAATGGCACACCACCTCTCATGACCACGACATCTATAGACCCCATGAGGGGCTACCCCCGGGCACATGTTGCCCCCACGGATTGGCTGCCGATTATGCACAAACCAGTCCATGATAACCGGCGCCAGGAAATGGATACCTGCTTCATATTGGGATAGCTCAATGTACTGACCTCTGCCAGTCTTGCGTCGGTAATCAAGAGCCGCCATTAGGGCGCAAACGGCATAATAGGGGGTAATGAAGTCGGTGTAGGCGCCGGGAGGCGAACTGGGCTCACGGTCGGGCCAGCCTGTGATATTGCCGAATCCGATCACGTCGGTCAACTGAGAGCCAAGGCCGGGATGCCTGGCCCAGGGCCCACTGTGCCCGAACATGGGCAGGCTCACCATGATGACATCACCTCTCACTCTCCTCAGATCTCCATAGCCCAGGCCAAGCCTCTCCATTGTTCCAGAGCTGAAGTTCTCCACCACAACGTCCGCCCATGCCACAATCTTCCTAGCGATATCCACGCCAAGAGGCTTCTTCAGATTGAGGCTCACCCCGTATTTGCTGCTGTTGTAGCGAGCGAAGGCTGCCGAGCGATTGATGCCCGGCACGTTGTCCTTCATCGGGGCAGTACTTCTCATATTGTCAGGGCTGGTACGGGACTCTATGTGAACCACCTCGGCTCCACAATCGCCGAGAAATTTGGATGTCAGCGGACCGGATATGAACCAGGTGAAATCAGCAACCTTCAATCCCTCAAGCGCCTGCAAGGAATCACCCACTATATCACCCCGGCCTGACTCAGGCTTGCCCGTTCCTCTTTGGACAACCCGATTTCGCCGTACACCTCCTCATTGTGTTCCCCAATGAGAGGGGCTCGTCGCCTCAGGGTGTACATGACCTCCGACGATCTGATGCATATTCCCGGGTAGGTAATACCGCAATCGAACTCGTCATGCCTCAGGTTAACCCAATAGCCCCTTTCCTTAAGCTGAGCACTTCTGCCCACCTCCTCGGGAGAGGAGACCGGGTAGATGCAGCAGCGCCTGACTACGCCACCCTGCCAGAGCTCCTCCTTAGTGTGCTTCCGGAAGAAACGACTGACGGGTTCGGATATCCTGTCTACTATCTCCGGAGTCACCGTCGAATAGTCGAAGGTGGCCCAATCTATCTCTCTGAGAAAATCCGGGGCCATACCCTCTTCCGCCATCCAGGCCACCAGTGGGATCATGAAATTGCGGGCAAGCCTGCCGCCGTAGAGATCAAAACTAACGTAGCCATCATCACACGCCCACACACGCCTCATACGAGCGCCAGTCGTTGGCCTGACCCGCACTCCTCCGTGCCGCTCCTCAATAAGCTGATTCATCTCCCAGAAAATGTAGGAATCCGGTGGTATCCACGCACAGGCTTCCTGTATTGAGACCTCGACCCACTGACCTTCGCCCGCTATCAGCCGATGATAGTGAGCAATCATCGTCCCCGAGGCTGCCGCCATGCCAGCATGGAGATAGGCCTGCGGGAAGCCAATGCGGACCGGCGCTCTGTCGCATTCACCGGTCAGGAAGACGTAGCCTCCCAGGGCCATGCTCACAAGGTCGGAGGTCTTATGATCACGATATGGGCCACTCTGCCCAAAGGGAGTTATCGAGGTCAGGATAATCCCGGGATTCAACTGGCGCAGCACTGAGTAATCCAGACGAAGGTCCTTCAAATACCCAGGAGCAAAGGATTCAATGACTAAATCGGCAGTTCTGGCCAGGCTCTTCAAGATCTCCTGGCCGTCCTTGGTCTCTATGTTCAGTGTAATGCCTCGTTTGTTGGCATTGTAGGCAAGCCAATAGAGGCTTCCCTCGCTATGGGGAATGTCATGGTAGAACGGGCCGATGTTCCTGGCAGGATCACCTCCAGGCGGTTCCACCTTCACCACGTCCGCGCCCAGATCGGCCAGCGCCTTGCCGCACATGAATCCCTTCTCGTCGGTGAGATCGAGCACTCGGTAGGCATCAAGCATGATCTATGGCTACCAGGTCCGGACGCGCATCCAGGATACTAAGGTTAATGTTCTACCACCATGACTGCGTTATTTCAAACCGCCTCAATCAGAGCGTGATGACGGGTCAACATCCAGATGATAAACTAGTCATCGGAAGGTTGCAGATATGGAAGCCGTGACGTGGCTCGACGACAGAGTGGAAATCATTGACCAGACCAGACTCCCCTGGGAGGAGGTCTATCTTCAGCTTTCGACCTATCAAGAGGTCGCCGGGGCAATCAAGGAGATGAGGGTCCGCGGCGCACCCATTATCGGGATAGTTGCTGCCTACGGGATTGCCCTGGGAGCGCAGTCCATTGAGACCAGGAGCAAAGAGCAGTTCCTCGTTGATCTGGAGAACATCGCCCAGGTGCTGGCCTCTACCCGGCCCACGGCAGCCAATCTCTTCCAGGCTATCAAACGAATGCTCTCGGCTGCTCAGGCAGATGAGGACATCGCCAACACCAGGAATTCACTGATCGCCGAGGCAAAGGCAATCCATGCTGACGAAAGACAGGCCACGAGACTCATCTCACAGTCTGGCGCTGAACTCATAGGGGATGGTTTCACTATCCTGACCCACTGCAATGCAGGGCCGCTGGCTACCGGAGGATACGGCACAGCCCTTGGCGTGATCATGGCAGCCAACGAGCAGAACAAAAAAATCAGCGTTATCGCCACCGAAACCCGCCCTCTCCTTCAGGGAGCGCGTCTCACGGCATGGGAACTTATGTCCAAGGGTATCCCAACTACTCTCGTCACGGATTCCATGGCAGGGCATTTCATGAACAATGGGGATGTGGACTGTGTCATTGTGGGCGCCGACCGAATAGCTGCTAATGGGGACGTAGCCAACAAGATAGGCACCTACACCCTGGCAGTTCTGGCCAAAGAAAACGGGGTGCCTTTCTACGTGGCCGCCCCGACTACCACGATGGATCTATCACTATCGTCCGGTGACCGAATCCCCGTAGAGCACAGGAACCCGGACGAAGTGACTCATTTTCAGGGGGTATCGGTGGCTCCGGAAGGGGTCCAGGCGGCCAATCCCGCTTTTGACGTAACTCCACATCGCTACGTTTCGGCAATAGTGACCGATAAGGGCATAGTCCGGGAGCCTTACGAGTTCACCCTTTCAAGGCTCCTC
>JAFNFZ010000230.1:0-5554 GCA_017885485.1 Chloroflexota bacterium | reverse complement strand
CGAACCACAAGCAGGGCGAATACCTTCTTCGGACAAGGATTGGTGGCGCACGTGGGATTGGCTGATCCCTTCTGCCCTGCCCTGAGCGGCATACTGTATGAGGCTTCCAGAAAGACAGGGGCAAACGTGCATGTGGGTGGGACCTGCGTGGTCATAGAAGGACCGTCGTTCTCCACAAGGGCAGAATCCTTCTTGTACCGCTCCTGGGGGGCTAGTGTTGTTGGCATGACCGCGCTTCCTGAGGCCAGGCTGGCCCGAGAAGCCGAGATCTGCTATGCCACTCTGGCTTTTGTCACCGACTACGACTGCTGGCATCAAAGCGAGGAGTCAGTCACCGTGGAGATGGTGATAGCCAATCTCCAACAAAGCGTAGAGACGGCCAAGAACACCGTGAAGGCAGCAGTGAGCCAGATCCCACAGAAGCGAGTTTGTCAATGCGCCACTTCCCTCAAGGATGCTATCATTACTTCGCCGGAGCAGATCCCTGCCTACATGAAGAAAGATCTAGCGTTGCTTATCGGGAAATACGTGAAATAGAAGATAGTGACGATGGCCAATACGTTTGAATTCGGCTGCTTGCCTACCATCATCGGTAGCATGCCCCACACTGACCCGCAAGAGGCATGCCGTCTGCTTCTGCGGTACCTCAGTGCTATTCCGGGATGGCCGCAACTGCCGAATCGCTCGACCAGAGAGAATATGTACGTCCAGTTCAGCGAGAGCTTCCCCGGCATAGTCATTGATGACGCGCGCATTTCCGTAGACCGGTCCCGGGATCTGGATCAGGGGCTGGAACGGCTGTACGTCGCCCATGCCAACAATGCCTACAGTGACTATGTTGTCAGCCCAGCCTATGCAGCGGGGCTTCACGCCCTTCTGGCCATGGACATCACATTGCCCATTGCCGTCAAAGGACAGGTAACCGGTCCCATAAGCTGGGGGCTCTCCGTCACCGACGGGACCCACTACGCCGTCTATGACGACACCCTGTCTGAAGCCATGGCAAAGCATCTGCGTCTCAAAGCCTCATGGCAGGAAAGCGCTCTGAAGCAGATTTCGTCAAACACTATTGTGTTCGTCGATGAACCATACCTGACATCTCTGGGATCCGCCTTCGTCTCTTTGCCATCAGAGAAAGTGGTCACACTATTGACGGAAACGCTTGGAGGTATCACCGGCCTCAGGGGAATTCACTGTTGCGGCAATACGGATTGGCCTCTCCTCCTCAACCTGCCCATACACGTTTTGAGCTTCGACGCCTACAACTACGCTAGTGCCCTCGGCACATACTCGGAGCAGATGCAATTCTTCTTGAAACAGGGAGGCGCCATTGCCTGGGGCATTGTCCCCAACGATGAAGAAGCGTTGGCCAAGGAGTCGCTGGCCAGCCTGAAAGACCGCCTTGAGGAGGCAATGGCACCCTTTGCCGGAGAAGGACCCGGTTTTCGGCAACTGGCAGCGCATGCCTTGATCACTCCCTCCTGCGGGTTGGCCTCCCTCTCACCTGAGGCCGCTGAGCAGTGTCTGGAGTATCTGGCTCAACTCTCCGACAGGATTCGCAGACGCTATGTAGCATAGAGATCGCCCGGGAGACACCAGCAATAACGCAGACCTGCACTAGCAGATCCACAGGGGGACCGCATCAAGGGATGGCGCGTCCAGTGAGCAAGGGCCAGACATGGTAGTGCGGAATCACGGTAGAGTATGTGCTACAATATGTCCATGATATCGAACGCTGGCACTTCTGGAACAGAATGAGTGGACCCGAGCCGCACGTCTATTCTCTGCACGGTATGCACCCCTCATAATGACCTGAGGTAGCGAGTGCCGCTGCCAATAGCGACCAACCTTCCGGGACACCTGCTCGATCTATCAGGTTGTGTTGCACACCGTTTCAAACGAAAGGGGAGGAATCTATGAAGAGAAGACCAGTCAGCCACGGTGATGTGAAGGATCGTTCACTGGCTCCGCAAGGGAAGCTGCGCATTGAGTGGGCATCCCGCGAGATGCCCGTGCTACAGTTGCTGAAGGAGAGATTCACCAGGAGGAAACCCCTTGAAGGCGCCAGGATCTCCGCTTGCCTGCACATCACCACTGAGACTGCCAACTTGGCGCTGGTTCTCAAGGCAGGCGGGGCTGACCTGGCTCTATGCGCTTCGAATCCACTCAGCACTCAGGATGACGCGGCCGCTGCCATACTGGAACACGGCATACCGGTCTATGCCATCAAGGGCGAGGATAGCGATACCTACTACAGTCATATCCGTGCTGCTCTGGCACACAAGCCACACATAACTATCGATGACGGAGCCGATTTGGTCACGGCACTGCACAAGACAAAGGGCGCCATAAACGCTGATGTCATCGGCGGCATGGAGGAGACTACCACTGGGATCGTCAGACTGCGTAGTATGGCCAAGAACGGGAAGCTGAAGTACCCCATAATCGCCGTGAATGATGCAGAAACCAAGCATTTCTTTGACAATCGCTATGGCACTGGTCAGAGCACCGTTGACGGCATAACCAGGGCGACCAACATCCTCTGGGCCGGGAAGAAAGTTGTGGTCTGCGGATACGGTTGGTGTGGCCGCGGTATTGCCATGCGAGCACGAGGCATGGGGGCACAGGTAATAGTTGCTGAGGTCAGCCCCGTTCGTGCCCTCGAAGCGGTTATGGACGGATACCAGATCATGCCGCTCCTCAAAGCAGCCAGAATCGGCGATGTTTTCATTACCATCACCGGCGGACTGAGCATTATCGACAAGCCACACCTGCAGTCCATGAAAGACGGGGCCATCCTCGCAAACAGCGGTCATTTCAATGTCGAAATCAGCATCCCTGCTCTGGAAAAACTATCAATCAAGAAAAGGGCGATCCGTCCCTTCGTTGACGAGTACTCTCTGAAAAATGGCCGACGCCTCTATCTCCTGGCTGATGGAAGGCTGATCAATCTGGCCGCCGCCGAAGGGCACCCGGCCAGTGTGATGGATATGAGTTTCGCCAATCAAGCCCTCTGTGCTGAATACATGTTCAACCTCAAGAAGAGGATGCCTGCCGCAGTCTACCCCGTGCCCAAACGGATTGACCAGGAGGTAGGCAGACTGAAGTTGCGCTCGATGGGCATCAGCATTGACAAATTGACTCGTCAACAGGGACAATACCTGGAGAGTTGGGAGTTGGGTACCTAGCTGAATCTGATCACTCTGAGGAGAAGCAAGAATGACTACGAGTTTCATGAAATCCCCTTCATACATGCTAACCTCCGAGTCCGTGACCGAGGGGCATCCGGACAAAGTCTGCGACCTGATAGCAGATGCCATTCTTGATGCCATCCTGACCAAAGATCCCATGGCCCGAGTGGCATGTGAGGCCATGGCCACTACCGGTCTGGTGATCACTACCGGAGAGATTACGACCAACTGCTATGTTGACATACCACAGATCGTCAGAGATACGGTGTGGGAGATTGGATACACCCGGGCCAAATACGGGTTTGATGGCGAAACCTGTGGTGTCATTACCTCCATCAAAGAGCAGTCGCAAGACATCGCTATGGGGGTAAACCACTCACAGGAATCGAAACAAAAGGTCAACAACTCGAACGAAAGAGATGGCCTCGGTGCTGGCGACCAAGGCATGATGATAGGTTTTGCTTGCGACGAAACCCCTGAACTGATGCCACTGCCAATCGCACTGGCCCACAAGCTCTGCAGGCGTCTCGCCGAGGTGAGAAAGGACGGGACACTGTCCTATCTACGCCCCGACGGGAAATCCCAGGTAACCGTGGAGTATAGCCACGGTGTTCCCAAGAGGGTGGAAGCAGTGGTTATTGCTGCTCAGCACAGCGAGACTGTGAGCAATGACACTATCCACCGTGATATCCGCGAGATGGTAATCAAGGAGGTGATACCTGGACACCTTCTGGACAAGAAGACCAAGTACCTTATCAACGCCACTGGCCGGTTTGTGGTCGGCGGCCCAATGGGTGACACCGGCCTTACGGGGCGCAAGATTCTGGTGGATACCTATGGAGGCATTGCCAGACATGGCGGTGGCTCTTTCTCTGGCAAGGACCCCACAAAGGTGGATCGCTCCGCTGCATACTACGCCCGGTATGTTGCCAAGAACGTTGTCGCTGCGGGTCTTGCCAAGCGGCTTGAAATCCAGGTCTCATACGCCATCGGGATAGCCCACCCCATCTCCATCTCCATTGAAACCTTTGGGACAGCCAAGGTTGACGAAGAGGCCATACTGAGTCTCATCACCAAGCATTTTGATTTTCGGCCTGGTGCTATCATCGAGTCGCTGGGGCTGCGCCGCCCCATATACAAGAAGACTGCCGCCTACGGTCACTTTGGGAGAGATGACCTCGATCTTCCCTGGGAGAAGACGGATAAGGTGGCATTGCTTCAGGCTGACGTTGAATTGGCCAAGGTCAGCGGCTCACTGCAGAAACAACCCTAGCAGTGCCCCAACAACAAGACATGCAACCCGCGATCAAGTTCGGTACTGATGGCTGGCGTGGCATCATTGCTGACGACTTCACCTTCAGCAATGTGAGGTATTGCGCACAAGGCGTAGCTGATCATCTCAGGGACAATGGAGTGGCCCATCAGGGCCTGGTCATAGGCTACGATACACGATTTGCCTCGGAGGATTTTGCCGCTGCTGCCGCTGAGGTAGTGGCCGGCAATGACATCAGGGCATACCTCTGTACCCAGGCCACACCCACACCGATCGTGAGCTACGCCACAGTGAACCGGAAAGCAGCCGGGGCAATCATCATCACTGCCAGCCATAATCCCGCTCAGTGGAATGGCTTCAAGATGAAGACCGCAGATGGTGCCAGTGCACCGACCAGCGTTGAAGCAGACATAGAATCACGTCTGCCACAGATCATCGCCCAAGACAGGGTCAAACGTCTATCGCTGAAAGACGGAGTGGCAAGAGGACTCATCGAGTATCTTGACCCGTCATCAGTTTACTATGATCATATTGCCCGGCTCGTCGATCTGGAGGATCTGCGCCGAGCTGGCTTGAAGGTAGTGGTGGACTCAATGTACGGGGCCGGGGCCGGTCATTTCAGGACGCTCCTTCAAGGCGGCAGAACAGAGGTAACAGAGATTAATGGAGAACGAAATCCCGTCTTTCCAGGAATACAGCCTGAGCCTATCGCCCGCCATCTCTCAAAGCTCGCCAACCTGGTCGCGACAAGCAGAGCAGACGTCGGACTGGCTACCGATGGTGATGCCGACCGCATTGGTGCCGTGGATGAGAATGGCAGGCCACTGACACCATTGCAGATCTTCGCGCTGCTGGCTCTTTACTTGCTCGAGGTGCGGGGCGAGCGCGGTCCTATCATCAAGACGCTCACCACCAGCAGCATGCTGTTCAAGCTGGGCGAACTCTACAATGTGCCAGTCCACGAAACGCGAGTGGGTTTCAAGTACGTAGCCCCGAAGATGATCAGCGACAATGCTCTTATTGGCGGTGAAGAGAGCAGCGGTTTCGGCTTCAGAGGCCACTTGCCGGAACGAGACGGGATCCTCGCCGG
>JAFNFZ010000229.1:152-10715 GCA_017885485.1 Chloroflexota bacterium | reverse complement strand
CGAAGTCACCCTTGGAGCTGGCAGGGAAACCAGCTTCTATGACGTCCACGCCGAGACTCTCCAGTTGCCTGGCTATCCCCAGCTTCTCCTGGACATTCAGCATGCCCCCCGCCGCCTGCTCACCATCACGCAGGGTAGTGTCAAAAATGATGACTCTGTCCATGACTGTTCGCACCATAGAAGGCAGTATTTCCCGCTCTTGGTATTACTGCCGCTTGTGAGTTGCTCCTCTTCGCCACTGACCTTTGCTTCTCTGACAAACGAGCATCAGCTCTTGAGCCAGGGCATCATGCTCCGTAGTTCCTTGCCCACTATCTCAATGGGATGTGCTGTTTCATTCCTCTTGATGGTATTGAAGCACGGGCGGCCAGCCTGATTCTCCAGTATCCATTCCCGCGCAAAGCTGCCATCCTGTATTTCTTCAAGAATCACTCTCATCTCATCCTTGACCATCTCATCGATAACCCTTGGCCCGCGAGTGTAGTCGCCGTATTCAGCGGTGTCACTAACCGAATAGCGCATGTAGCTCAGGCCGCCCTGGTAGATGAGGTCGGTGATGAGCTTCAGTTCGTGGAGAACCTCAAAATAGGCGATCTCCGGCTGATAGCCCGCCTCAATCAGGGTTTCAAAGGCCGCCTTTATCAACGCCGATACGCCGCCGCAGAGCACTGTCTGCTCGCCGAAAAGGTCGGTCTCCGTTTCCTCTGCAAAAGTGGTCTCTATCACCCCTGCCCTGGTGCAGCCGATGCCCTTGGCATAGGCCAGAGCTACATCCTTCGCCTTGCCAGAGGCATCCTGGTAGACAGCCACCAGAGCCGGAGGTCCCTTACCTTCCGTATACAGCCGCCGCAGCATATGTCCCGGACACTTGGGGGCGATCATACTGACATCAACATCGGCAGGAGGCATAATCTGGCCATAGTGGATGTTGAAACCGTGTGCGAACATGAGGGTCTTGCCTGCAGACAATCCCTTCTCGATAGACCCGCGGTAGACCGCCGGATGCAGGTTGTCGGGGACGAGCATCACGATGATGTCCGCCGCCTTGGCCACCTTGTCGGCCATAGCCACCTTGAATCCAGCCGCCTGGGCGTTCTTCCACCCTTCCGTTCCGGGGGCCTCAGCCACCATCACCGAGCAACCACTGTCCTTCAGGTTGCTAGCATGGGCATGACCCTGACTGCCATAGCCAATAATGCCGATGGTCTTACCCTTTAGCAGATTCAGCTTGGCGTCACGATCACGGTACATCCTGGCCATTGCTCCTCCTCTTCTGACAATCCTGCCTTGAAGGCACTCAAATTTTGGTATTTACTTGTAGCACAAGCATGTGACACAGTCAAATAGGGCAGGCATGCAGCTACCGACTCCGCATCCTCGTGCAAGCCTGGCTATACCCCTCACAGTTGGCATCCCGGAAGACCTTCTCAGGGTGCCACAGCTTCTCGCCAGTCCGCTTCAGCACTGCCACGAAACGTCCATCGATTGAGTAGGCCCGACACCAATCAGTGCCACGTCCCAAGGTATCTGCCTCCTCGAGAACAACATCACCACCCTGCTTCACTAGGGTCTCATTACTCCTGTCGAGTATGACCGCCCTCCAACCGAGAAGCACCTCATCAATTGAGTGGAGCAGGTTCTGTGAATAGCCATGACGGCAGGCTTCCTCGATCACATCCAGAGAGACGGCCTCATCAATGCAGAAGGGCTCGCTCTTCAGTCGGACCAGACTCCTGAGGTGAGCACCACAGCCCAGCCCTTCGCCTATATCGTTGGCCAGGGAACGAATGTACGTACCAGCACTACAGTCCACCTCAATGGTGACTACAGGCGACTGCCACTGCACAAGGTCCAGACGAGATATCTCCACCCGCCGCGGCTCCCTGGGCACCTCTATCCCCTCTCGGGCAAGCTGGTAGAGACGCCTACCTTTGTGTTTGAGCGCGCTGTGCATGGGCGGGATCTGCTCGATGACGCCACGGTAGCCATCCAGGGCCCTTCCCACCTGGTCTGCAGTAATACCGGAGGGATCACATTGCCGGACCACCCTGCCTGCCGCATCGTAGCTGTCAGTGGTGATGCCCAGTTCGATTTCAGCTCGATACGTCTTGCCAGCTTTCGACAGGAACTCGATAATCCTCGTTGCCTGGCCAAGACAGACCACCAGCACGCCAGTGGCCTCCGGGTCCAGGGTGCCGGCATGACCCACGCGTCGTTCGCCGCTAAGGCGTCGCACCAGGGAAACCACGGCAAAAGAGGTCAGGCCAGCCGGTTTGATGACATTGAGGATACCGTCAACGCTCACCTGATTGCTGTCCCTCAGCTTCGCCGGTGGATAGTTCACTCATAACCTGAAGAACTCTACCCGCCCGCTCAATGGAATCATCGTAGCAGAAGGTCAGCACAGGGCTGTGCCGCAAACGCAGACGGGCAGCCAGTTCTCTGCGGAGAAAACCTGAGGCAGTCTCCAGCGCCGCCGTAACCCCCGCCTTCTCAGCCTCAGTGCCCATGACGCTGAAAAAGACCCTGGCATGTTGCAGATCCGGAGAAACGGCGACACGAGTTACAGTGACAAAAACGCCCAGCCTGGGGTCTTTGGCCTCGCGACGTAGCAGATCGCTGATCTCATCCCGAATGAAATG
Organism: Chloroflexota bacterium; assembly: GCA_017885485.1. Taxonomy (GTDB): domain Bacteria; phylum Chloroflexota; class Dehalococcoidia; order UBA2247; family RBG-13-53-26; genus RBG-13-53-26. Next base: position 8,073 of record JAFNFZ010000229.1, on the reverse strand, counting down.
GTTCAATCGTTCAGTGCGCCGACTCATCGACTTTGTCCTTGCGATAGGCCTCAATGACATCGCCTACCGCAAACTGATTGAACCCGTCAACTCCAACCCCGCATTCAAGGCCGGTGGCTACCTCTTTCACATCATCCTTGAACCGCCTGAGGCTGGCTATGCTGGACTGCAATATCACTTCCTTGCTGCGTATGACCCTGATCAGGGCATTTCTCCTCAGCAGCCCATCACTGACATACACGCCGGCAGCCTTTGCGTGCCTTCCTGCGGCAAAGATCGCCCTCACTTCGGCATGTCCCTCAACCACCTCAGCGTAGGTTGGCTCCTTCATCCCCTTTAGAGCCCTCTCAATGTCAGCTATCAGATCGTAGATTATGTTGTACAGCCGGATGTCCACGCCATCCGATTCAGCCATCCGTTGCGCACCCACAGTAGGAGCCGTGTGGAATCCAACGATAATCCCCTTCGAAGCTAGAGCCAGCAGTACGTCCCCTTCCGTGATAGCTCCACTGCCAGTGTGAATGACCTTCAGCCTTACCTCGTCTGTTCCCAGACGCTGCAGGGAATCCCGGATCGGTTCAATACTTCCCTGAACATCGGTTTTGAGAATCAGGTTAAGGTCTTTGGCCTGGCCCGCCTTAATCTGGGCATAGACGTCATCAAGCTTGACCGGCCTTATTGGCTTCAGTAGCCTCAGTTGCTTCTCTTGCTGTCGCTTCTCAGCAGTGGATCGGGCCTCTCTGTCATTGGTGAACACCACAAAATCATCCCCGGCGTGCGGCACACCACTCAGCCCGAGTATCTTGACCGGCGTCGAAGGTTCGGCCTTCTTCACCCGCTTGCCGGCGTCGTTGAACATGGCCTTTATCTTCCCCCAGGCATCACCCACAACGACCGCATCACCAGGCTTGAGCGTGCCTTTCTGAACCAGAACCGTGGCCAGTGCTCCTTTCGTCTTGTCCAATCCCGCCTCGATGACCACTCCACTGGCCGATAGGTCGGGATCAGCCTTCAACTCAAGTATCTCAGCCACCACCAGGATATTCTCCAGAAGATCAGAGATCCCCTGTTTCATCTTCGCCGAAACGGGAACAAAGACTGTGTCCCCACCCCACTCTTCTATGACGAGCCCTTCCTCAGCAAGTTGCTGCTTTATCCTGTCCACATTGATTCCGGGTTTGTCCATCTTGTTCAAAGCCACGACGATGGGAACACCAGCGGCACGAGCGTGCGATATGGCCTCCCGCGTCTGTGGCATCACCCCGTCATCTGCAGCCACCACCAGCACGGCAACATCAGTCACCTTCGCCCCCCTGGCCCGCATCGCCGTGAAAGCTTCGTGTCCCGGAGTGTCCAGGAAGGTGATCTTTCTATCAGACACTTCAATCTGGTAGGCGCCGATGTGCTGTGTGATACCTCCTGCTTCAGATGCGACTACATTCGTCTGACGAATAGCATCCAGAAGCTTGGTTTTGCCATGATCGATATGCCCCATCACAGTCACTACAGGAGGGCGTGGCTGTGGATTCTCCTCCTTCACTTCCTTGCTCGATATAGCCTCTGCCTGCGGTGTCGGCTTCTCTACTACCTCATAGCCCAGGTCCGAAGCGACGACCGCCGCAGTGTCAAAATCGACGGCCTGGTTGAGATTCGCCATGATCCGGTAGTTCATCAGAAGCTTGATTATCTCAACCCCGCTCACACCCAGCATGCCGGCCAGTTCCTTCACCGTCAGCAAAGCCGGGATCTCGAGTTGGCGTTGGCTTCCCCCCTTCGCAGGCGAGTCCTTCCTACCAGCGATTCTTGTCATTCAAGTTCTCCCACTTCAGGAGATTGCTCCTCGGCATCGGCGTCAAGCTCAGCACCAAACCTGGCAATTTCGGACCAATTCTCGATGCTTATCCTGCCGTGCAGCGCATGCTCCAACCTATTCCTGTTAAGCCGTTTCCCCCAGCAATATCGAGTCGAACAAAGGTAAGCCCCTCTCCCGGGCTTCTTGCCGGACCCATCCACCTCAGCCATGCCAGTCGCACTGCTGTAGACCACGCGAATCAACTGCCGCTTCGGCCTGACCTTCCGGCAGGTGACACAGGTGCGCTGCGGGATATGTTTCAGAGTCTGCTGTGCTACTCTGACTCCTCCTCTCCTTCTACCTCTGGCTCCAGCTCTACCTCCGCGGTGTAGTCATCGAAATCATCAGCTACGACCTGTCGCCGCGGGGCCTTCTTGGACTTCGGCTTGCCTGCCGTGTCATCGTCCTTGACGGCACCACCTTTCCTGCCCTTCTTACCCTTAGTGTCCAAGATAGTCACCGGCTTCTCTTCTACTTTCTTCTTTGAGTAACGGCCCTTCAGATTCCCAGTGACCACCTCTATCTCTGAGAGTATCTCCTCGAAGGAGTACACCCGCTGCGGAGCCTCCGCAGGGACTTCGATCTCAGGCTCGGCTACCAACACGGGTTCAGCCACCAGTGGCTGGATCTCTTCTGCGGGAGCGGCCACCCCCTGCTCGACTTCCCCAACCAGAACCTCCGCCTCCGCCACAGCCTTCACCCCTTCAACCTCTGTCACAGGCTCAGCGACTGCTGCTATCTCACCAGGCACTGCTTCTTCAACCCTTGGAGCCTCCTCCACCTTGGGAGCTACTGCTCCCTCTAGCATGGATGTACTCTTGATGTCGATTCGCCAGCCGGTCAGCCTGGCAGCCAGTCGAGCGTTCTGCCCTCCCTTGCCGATGGCCAGGGAGAGCTGCCTGTCGGGGACAACCACACTGGCACTCTTTTCATCCCGGTTGATTTCCACCTTGACGATTGAAGCCGGGCTCAGTGCATTGCCGATGAAGATCGCCGGGTCGGGGTGCCATTGGATAACATCAATTTTTTCTCCCCCGAGTTCTTTGGTGATGTTCTGAATCCTGATGCTGCGCAGCCCCAGGCACGACCCAACCGCATCAACGCCATCCTGACGGGCCGCGACAGCAACCTTGCTCCGGTAGCCTGGCTCGCGGGCTACCGCCTTGATCTCGACTGTGCCGTTGTAGACCTCGGGGATTTCGATCTCAAATAGACGGCGCAGCAGGTTCTGATGCGTGCGCGACACCACCAACTGCGTGCCTCTGGGGGTACGGAGCACCTTGAGCAGGTAATACCTGTGCCGCTGTCCCGCCCGATAGCGATCTGTGCCAATTTGCTCAGCCAGAGGAAGGATCGCTTCTGCCTTCCCCAGATCAACCATGACGTATTTGGCGTCTATTGCATTGACAACGCCACTGACAACATCTCCCTCTTTGTCAGCATATGCTCCAAAGATGGCATCGCGCTCAGCATCACGCAATCGCTGCAGAATGACCTGCTTCGCAGTTTGAGCGGCAACGCGACCCGCATTCTCAGGAGTGCACTCCACCTCGATGACATCGCCAACCTGAGCGTCATCCTTCAGCTTTCTGGCCTCAGAAAGCAGCATCTCCTTTCTCGGATCGGAACGCCTCTTAACCACCTTCTTCTGGGCGTATACCTTCACGTCACCTGTCTGGGACAGAATCTTGACAGTGATTTCCTGGTCAGGTGCAAAACTGGTCTTCTTGAATATCGGCACCAAAGCCGATTCCAGGGTCTTGAGGATAACCTCTTTGGGCAAGTTCCTCTCAGCCGCAAGCTGGGTGAGAGCAATGACGAACTCAGTCTTCATATCCCGAGCAATCCTTCCATCTGTCTCTCTGCCTCGTATCCGCCCTCTAACCAAAAAGAGTGGGGCAACACCCACTCCTTACACAGGCCAGGTTCGGCCCTAATGTAGCATAATTGAGATAACAATGCAATCCGTGCGTACACCAGCCACAAAGGCACAGACTGGGAAGTGGTCGGGCTGGAGGTAATACATCTGAGATTCTATGTCTGCAAAGTATAGTCTATGCGATCATTTCCATGACTGAGGAGCTGAAGCCAATCGTCAAACATACTCTTTCAGCTTCGTCGCCACAAACCTGGTCATCCCCTCCACCGAGGCCAGTTCATCGAGTGTGGCTTCTCTGATCCTTCTGACTGACCCAAACCTTCTGAGCAAAGCCCGCCTGCGCTTGGCTCCAATCCCTGGTATGTCGTCCAGTGAGGAAGCAAAGGAGCGTCTGCGGTGAACCTTGTGATAGTAGCCTACGGCAAATCGGTGTGCCTCATCCCTCACCCTCTGCACCAGGTGGAGGGCCGCCGACTGGCGAGGGAGGACAATAGGCTCGGCCAGGTGGGGCAGGAAGAGGGCCTCGTTCTCCTTGGCAATGCTGACACAGGGAACAGAGTCAACTCCTGTCTCTCTCATCACCTCTAGAGCAGCATTCAGTTGCCCCCTGCCACCATCTATGAGCACCAGGTCAGGCATAGCCGCCCAGCTGCCTTCTCGAGATTCACCGGAGACCCTTCTGAAACGACGCCTCAATACCTCCTGGAGCATGGCATAGTCATTGGCTCCGGCGACCGACTTGATTTTGAACAGCCGATAGTGGGATTTCTTCGGCAATCCCCTTTCGAACACCACCATGCTGCCCACCGCTGAGGTGCCCTGAATATTGGACACATCGTAGCCTTCCACCCGCTGTGGAAGCGCAGGCAATGAGAGCACCTCCTGCAGCTCCCCAAGGGCCTCCCTGAGAGTTTCAGGGGCTGACAGCGACTTGACTCTGGTCTGCTCCAGGCCGCGCCGGGCATTCTCCGCCACCATGTCCACCAGACCTCTTCCTGTCCCCCGTCGCGGCACCCGGAGTTCCACTCTCTTCCCCCCCCTGCCCTCCAGCCACTCCACCACAAGAGACGTCTCCTTCAACGGATGCTGCAGCAGTATCCGCCTCGGTATGTGAGCCGCAGAGCTGTAGAACTGCTGCACAAAGCTGGTCATGATCTGAGAAGCCTTCTCATCCTTTGTGCCCGCCAGGATGAAATGTTCTCTCCCGATTAGCTTGCCCTGCCGGATGAAGAACACCAGCACGTAAGCCTGGTCTCCTGCCTGGGCAAAGGCAATCACATCAGCTTCCCCCTCCACCTGCGCGATCTTCTGCTCCTCGGTGACCTTCTTCACTGCCTGAATCTGGTCCCGCAAGAGAGCAGCCTTCTCAAAATCCAGATCATTTGCCGCCAGCCTCATTTTGTGATGCAGCTCTCGCACTATCAGTTCATGCTTGCCTTCCAGAAAGAGGACCACCCGATTCACCATCTGTCTGTAATCCTGCTTGCCCACAGCCCCAATGCAGGGGCCAAGACAACGCTGGATGTGATATTCCAGGCAGGGCCGCAATGCCTCGCCTATGATAGCCCCCCCGCACTGGCGAATGGGGAAGAGCCTTCTCAGCAGGGCCAGGGTTGTACGTAACGATCCAGCGCTGGCATAGGGACCAAAATACCTGGCGCCGTCATTCTCGACGCGCCGCGTGACGTATGCTCTGGGCCAATCCTCGTTGAGGCTTATCTTCAGGTAAGGATAGCTCTTGTCATCCTTCAGACGCATGTTGTAGCGCGGATGGTACTTCTTGATCAGACTGCACTCAAGAAGGATNNCCGATGATACAGGCTGGCCGCCTTGCCCACGTACAGGACATTATCCTTCTCATCCTTCATCAGGTATACACCAGGCTTGGCTGGCAGCGCTTTCCTCTGCTGCTGAAGACGTTCCTGTCTCATGTCCACGAGGCAATTTTACATTTTTGGCAGCCATTATGCTAAAATAGTCACCGCCCTCAGAAATAACACACCTTAAAGGAGACCTCTGATGAAACAGGTAATAGATAGTTTCTTGCGCCACCTTGCCACAGAGAAGAATTTCTCGGCGAACACAATCGCCGCTTACAGTAACGACCTTCTGCAAATGGCCGACTTCCTTCAGAATAAGGGGGCCAAGGAGTGGTCCGACGTAGACCTCCAGCTCATAACGAGTTACTTCCTTGAACTGAAGCAAAGGGGTTACGCGTTGACCACTATCGCCCGCAAGACTGCTTCCGCCAGAACGCTGTTCAAATACCTCGAAAAGGAAGGGGTCATACGGAACAATATCACCGAAAACATCGGCACTCCCAGGGTGAAGAGAAGCCTGCCCATGCCGCTGCCGCAGAACAAGGTCAGAGAATTGCTGAAGCAGCCCGACAAGTACCCCACTCCGGAAGCGAAGCGCGACAAGGCCATGATGGAGCTTCTCTGCGTCAGCGGCATGCAGGTGAGCGAACTCACCTCGCTGAACGTGGATGATCTGAACCTGCAGGGAGAGCCCATTGTAGTCACGAGCTCCAAGGACCGAAACACGTCTGTCAGCCGGAACCATGTGCCTGCATTGAAGAGCTACCTGGACGATGTCCGCCCTCAACTGGTACACCACAGAGATGAGAAAGCCCTGTTCCTCAATAGACTGGGGCAGAGGCTCACCAGGCAGGGATTCTGGCAGATCGTCAAGAGCTATGCCAGAGAGGCTAAGCTGGACAATCAGGTTACCCTGCGTTCTCTGCGGCACAGCTTCACGGCCATCCCTGAGGGCGCCGCGATCTGACGCGGCACGGAATCGTCATCGGTCACCCTGTCCCTTTCGCCATAACGATTGCCAGAACAGAACAGGGCGGAGAGGACAACTCGACAAGGCTCTGAAACAAAAGGAGGGCTCGGACCATGGCACTTCTGTATGAGAAGCGGGGCAAGATCGCCTGCATCACCATAGACCGTCCTCGGGCCCTAAACTCACTGGACCCCCAGACCTTCAAGGAACTGAGCGATGCATTGATCAACTACCGGGACGACAACGACCTGTGGGCAGCCATCCTCACCGGCAGTGGCAATCGGGCCTTCTGCGTCGGTGCCGATATAAAGGACATGTTGCCCATGTTGAGCGATATCCGCAATGAATGGTGGCGACTGCCTCCCACCATACTCCGGGGGCTGGAGTTGTGGAAACCGGTCATAGCTGCCGTCAACGGACATGCCCTTGGCGGAGGGCTGGAGCTGGCGCTGGCCTGCGACCTCAGGATTGCTGCTGAGCACGCCACGTTCGGAGCCCCAGAGGTGAACCTGGGCATAATCCCTGGCTGGGGTGCAACACAGAGATTGCCCCGGGCCATTCCTTATGCCAAAGCAGCCGAGATGATCTTCTTCGGTCAGCGCATCGAGGCCCAGGAAGCCTACCGCATAGGGCTGGTCAACAAGGTCGTGCCCCAGGAACAGCTCATGCCCACGGCCGAGGAATGGGCCCAGAAGCTTTGCGAGATGCCTCCCCTGGCAATAAGGGCAGCCAAAGAGGCCATGATCAGAGGGACGGAAATGAACCTGGAAGAGGGCCTGATGCTGGAATCAAGGCTCATGGATGTCGTTGTGGCCAGCGAGGACCACAGAGAGGCGAGGGACGCCTGGCTGGAGAAGAGGAAGCCTCTCCTCAAAGGCAAGTAGTACCCGGGACCTTCGATAGTAACTGCATGGAGAAAGGAGCAAGATCGAGATGAACATCAAAAACGTCGGTGTGGTGGGTTGCGGCCAGATGGGAGGGGGGATTGCGGAGGTCAGTGCGCGCGCCGGCTACCACGTGGTGGTCCTCGAGGTCAACCAGGCTTTCCTGGATAAGGGCATGGCCAACGTCACGGCCTCGCTCGACAGGGCCGCCAAGAAGGGCCGCATAACCGAGGAGGAGAAGGACAAGATCCTGGGGCGAATCAAGGGCACCACCAGCTTCGATGATTTCAAGAACTGCGACCTGGTCATAGAAGCCGTCATCGAAAACATGGAAGAGAAGAAGCGAGTCTTCGCTGCCCTGGACAAGGTCTGCCCACCACATGCCATTCTGGCCAGCAACACCTCCTGCCTGTCCGTCCTGGACATGGCCATGGCCACCAAGAGACAGCCCCAGGTCCTGGGACTGCACTTCTTCAATCCCGTGCCCGTGATGAAGATCGTGGAGATCGTGAAAAC